>NZ_WBRZ01000395.1:0-3785 GCF_008923895.1 Pseudomonas sp. GXM4 | reverse complement strand
CCCTGAGTGTTATTGACTGGTCGCTCACCCTGAGTGCTCTGACGGAGGATTAATGGATTTCTGGACCCTTTTCCAGGTATTGATATTGGGCGCGGTAGAAGGCTTGACCGAGTTCTTGCCCATCTCGAGTACCGGCCACCAGATTATTGTCGCCGACCTGCTCGAGTTTGGCGGCGAACGCGCCATGGCGTTCAACATCATTATTCAACTGGGGGCCATTCTGGCTGTGGTCTGGGAATTTCGTCCGAAAATCTTCGAAATCGTCAAAGGCCTGCCCACCGAGCGCAACGCGCAACGTTTCACCCTTAATCTGCTGATCGCGTTTTTCCCGGCCGTTATCCTCGGCGTGTTATTCGCCGACGCGATTCATGAATACCTGTTCAACCCGATCACCGTTGCGGTGGCCCTGGTTGTTGGCGGCATCGTCATGTTGTGGGCCGAACAGCGCAGCCATGTAGTCAGCGTCGAACATGTCGACGACATGCGCTGGTCCCACGCGTTGAAGGTCGGTTTCGTACAATGCCTGGCGATGATTCCCGGCACCTCGCGCTCCGGCTCGACGATCATCGGCGGGCTGCTCTTCGGCCTTTCGCGCAAAGCCGCCACCGAGTTCTCGTTCTTCCTCGCCATGCCGACCATGGTCGGCGCCGCCGTTTATTCCGGCTACAAATACCGCGACCTGTTCCAACCCAACGACCTGCCAGTCTTCGCCCTCGGCTTCGTCACCGCATTCATCTTCGCCATGATCGCCGTGCGTGGCCTGCTGAAATTTATCGCCAACCACAGCTATGCCGCGTTCGCGTGGTACCGGATCGGTTTTGGTTTGTTGATTCTGGCAACCTGGCTGTTTGGCTGGGTGAACTGGACCGCCGCAGCCGCCGCCTGATCACTGCGCGCTGATCAACGCCGCCACGGCGAGATCGTTTAACGTCGAATCCAACGACTCCTGACGAAAGCGCTGCAAGGCCGAGGTGAAATACGCGGCTTGCAGCATGCCGTCGCTGGCCAGATAGAGTCGCGCGTCTTCTTGCTCCTCGGCAGAGTAAACACGCTTGTGACTGTTGGTCGTTTCCTGACTAGACGAAATAGGTGCGAGGATTAAAGACACCAAAGTGAAGCCGGAAAGCTGCGTCACCTCCCACGGCGTATCGGTACGGCCCATGCAAAAGCCATCGCAGTGCGCATAAACGTCGGAAGTGAAGCTGAACAAGGCGAGGAGGGTAAAACGCTTGAAACCTGAAAAAGTAAACGCGGGCATAAACAAAAGACATCCTGTCAGTACATCAAAATACCGGGCAACGCTCATGCGCCGCCCGCACACTCAAACCATCAATCAACGCCCTTCAAGCAACTCAGCCGCCTGATCCAGCAACGCCAGCGGATCCTTGGCCTTGTGAATATCCACCGACAACAACTGACGAAACTTGCGCGCCCCGGGGAACCCGGTGCCCAGGCCCAGCACATGCCGCGTGATGTGATGCATCGCGCCACCGGCCAGCAGATGTTCGGCGATATACGGCCGCAACTGCGCCAACGCCTCAGCCCGACTTATCACCGGCGCCGAACTGCCAAACAACTGCTGATCCACCTCCGCCAGCAAATACGGATTGTGATAAGCCTCACGCCCCAACATCACGCCATCGAACGTCTGCAGATGCTCATGGCAGGCCTCCATGGTCTTGATCCCGCCGTTCAGCACAATCTCCAGCTCCGGAAAATCCGCCTTCAACTGCGCCGCGACGTCATAGCGCAACGGCGGAATGTCGCGATTCTCCTTCGGCGACAACCCCTCGAGGATCGCAATCCGCGCATGCACGGTAAAACTCGTGCATCCGGCATCCCGAACAGTGCCGACGAAATCGCACAACTCGGCATAACTGTCGCGCCCGTTGATGCCGATCCGGTGCTTCACCGTCACCGGAATCGACACCGCATCACGCATCGCCTTCACACAATCGGCCACCAACTGCGGATGCCCCATCAGGCACGCGCCGATCATGTTGTTTTGCACACGATCGCTTGGGCAGCCGACGTTCAGGTTTACCTCGTCGTAGCCGTGCTCTTCGGCCATGCGCGCGCAGGCGGCGAGATCAAGCGGAACGCTACCGCCGAGCTGCAACGCCAGCGGGTGCTCGGCTTCGTTGTGACGCAGGAACCGTTCGTGATCGCCGTTGAGCAGTGCGCCGGTGGTGACCATTTCGGTGTAGAGCAGGGCGTTCTTCGACAGGAGGCGTAGGAAGAAACGGCAATGGCGGTCCGTCCAATCCATCATCGGGGCGACAGAGAAGCGGCGGGAGAGTGTGACGGGTTGTAGGGACATGTGAGGAATCTGGATCAAGAAGGCGAAGGCGCAAGAGTTTATCAGGTCTGCGAACAGGCAAAGGCTTGCGAGCCGCTGTTTGTGGTTTGAACTGGGCTCCGACGCGCTCGGCCTGATGGGAGGAAGTGTATTTCTGCCTGTTTTCTGTCCTTCAGTATCCGTTTAAACGATTGCGCAGGCGCTTGTTTAAATCTGACTGGTGAAAGTCATCCGAAGCCTACCTTGTCTTGCGCCTCCCCTACACTTAAGACAGAATCCGCCGGCTTGTGCGTCTAGCCTGCGGGTTTTATCGTCTCCGGGTCACTGAAAACAGTGATCGGGTTTGGTAGCGCGTTCCGGCAAAAGCACAAGACTACCGTCTTGCGACGACGTTTCTCGTCTTTGTTTTATGGTGGTCATGCGCGGGGCGTCTTCGGATGCGCCGGGGTTCCCGACGACCGGTCTACCAACCTGCGTATGGCCTCCACCCTTCGTTTGGTAGCGAGAGTGATGGCTCCTTTTCGTTCATCCGTCAGGAGTTGTACAGCCTGCAATTGCGCACGACCGGTTATTTTTCCGCTAAATAACCCCCACTGCATTGCCCGTAGCGCCCTATTGGCTGAATAGGCCGGGCGCTTGATTGTTAGCTATTTACGTGAAGAGAATTTATGTCTACTCCTGATAAGCCGAAGTTGCCGCTGCAAGCATTTGTGATGTCGTGCCTAGTGGCCGGCTGGGGTCTGGTGTATGCCGGTCAGGTGAAGTGGGCGGTGCGTGTTGCCGCTTTGCTTTATCTGGGGGTGATTTTACTCGGTGTCTGCGGGGTGCCTGCCACGCCATTGGGCCTGTATGTCTTCGCTACGTTTATCGTCCTGGTGAAACTCGGCTCGGCCACGGCGGCTGCGATATCGGTGCGTAGAAACGACCGTCCGGTGAACAGCCCCAGCACCCGTTTCCATGTGCTTTACGTGGTGGCGCTGGTTATCTTTACGCTGGTTCTTTTCGGTCCATTGCGAGGCCCGACGCTAGGGTTCAAGACTTACTTGATCCCCTCCGGCTCGATGGTTCCGACCCTTTCGATCGGTGACTATATCGTCACCAACATGCGCATCGACGCGCCGCAGGTGGGCGACATTGTGGTGTATCGCTATAACGGCACGGAGGCGGTCAAACGTGTGGCAGCAGTGGGTGGCGACACCTTGTCGATTGTTGACGGTAAGGTCATTCGCAACGGCGAAAACATGGGGCTGTTCTTTGCGCCGCCAGAGCGCGTGAAGGATCCTCGTTATCTGCAAACGCCGCAGACGGTGGTCGAGAAAGATCATGTTTATCTGCTCGGCGATAACCGCGACAGCAGTAACGACAGCCGCTTTATGGGTCAGGTCGCAGTCCAGGACATTACCGGTAAAGTCACCGGAATCTGGTATTCATCCGATCGATCGAGGATTGGTACAGCCTGTCAATGAACACAAAAGCCGTCACCTTA
>NZ_WBRZ01000394.1:0-3797 GCF_008923895.1 Pseudomonas sp. GXM4 | reverse complement strand
GCCGCGCCCTGGTTTCAGACCTTCGGCGGACCGGGATAACCGCAATGCGCCCAGGACTCGGCGCGGGTGTACCAGGCCATCATCACCATCTGCTGCAACGAGCTATGGCCCATGCGCAACAAGCTCAGTGAGCTGTTCTCCCAGCGATCAAGGAAATGCCGCATCGCCTCAGGGCTGGCGTTTTCCCAACTGCCCCAGATGCCGGTGAGCGGGCCACGGGTCACGGCCATGCCCAGCACATCGAAGAGTTGCCGAGTGAGCTTGAGCATTTCCGGCGACAGGTGATCGAGGCTGTAGTCCAGCGACTTCAGCGTGCCGTCGAGCGCAGCGGGCATTTTCTCGGCGGCCACGGCGCCGTCGAGCATCACCGGGATCAGCGCGCGCAGGAACAGCAGATCGCCGTCGCGCAAACTGACAAAGCCGTTGGCGCTGATGCTCGACGAGCAGCCAGTGAGGCTGGCGCCAAGGCCGGCGGTGGCAAGAAACGCGCTGGCGCCGAGGCTGAATTTCAGCAGGCCACGGCGCGACAGGGCAGGTGTTTCGGTCAGGCTTGGGTGCATTGTTTTTATTACCCGGCGTCGACGAACGTTTAGCGAATGAACAGCTTCTGAATCAGTTTCTGAATCGATGTGCCATAGGGCGGGTAGATCAGCCGGGCCGCGTTGAAGCGCTGTTTGATCAGCACGCCCTTGGCCTTGCTGAAGGTCAGGAAACCTTCGTGGCCGTGGTAATGGCCCATGCCCGAGGGGCCGATGCCACCGAAGGGCATATCGTCCTGAGCGACATGCAACAAGGTGTCGTTCAGGCATACGCCGCCGGAATGGGTCTCGTGCAGCACGCGATGCTGTTCGCGTTTGTCGTAGCCAAAGTAGTAAAGAGCCAGAGGACGAGGCCGCTGATTGATGTAAGCGAATGCCTGCTCCAGATCGCGATAAGGCACGATTGGCAGCAATGGGCCGAAGATTTCGTCCTGCATCACCGTCATCTCATCGCTGACATTGAGCAGCACGCTGTGCGGCATGCGTCGGCCCTGGCCTTGTTCGAACAACGGGATCAGCAGCGCGCCCTTGCTGGTCGCGTCGCTGACGTAACCGTTCAGTCGGGCCAACTGGCGTTCGTTGATGATCGCGGTGTAGTCGGCGTTGTCGGCCAGGGTCGGGTAGAAGCCTTTCACAGCCTGACGGTAGGCCTCGACGAAGGCGCCGACGCGGTCTTCCGGCACCAGCACATAGTCGGGCGCGACGCAGGTCTGCCCGGCGTTCAGGGTCTTGCCGAAGGCGATGCGTTCGGCGGCGTCCTTGAGCGGTACGTCTCTGGAGACAATGGCTGGGGATTTGCCGCCCAGTTCCAGCGTCACTGGCGTCAGGTTTTCCGCGGCAGCGCGCATGACGTGTTTGCCGACGCTGGTGGAACCGGTGAACAGCAGGTGATCGAACGGCAACCGCGAGAACGCTACACCGACATCCGCTTCGCCCAGCACTACACAAACCAGGTCTTCGGGAAAGATCCGCGCGAGCAGCTCTTTGAGCAGCAGCCCGGTGGCCGGGGTCGATTCGCTGAGCTTGAGCATCACCCGATTGCCCGCCGCCAGGGCGCCGACCATTGGCCCCACGGCCAGATACAGCGGGTAGTTCCACGGCACGATCACGCCGACCACGCCCAGCGGCTGGTAAACCACCTTCGCCGAAGCCGGCTGGAACGCCATGCCAACCTTGCGCCGCGAGGGCTTCATCCAGTTTTTCAGGTGACGGCTGGCGTAGTGAATGCCGTGCAGGCTCGGCATCAGCTCGGCGAGCAGGGTTTCGTCGGCGCTGCGGTGACTGAAATCGGCGCTGATCGCGTCGATCAATGCCTGCCGCTCAGCGCTGAGCAGATCGCGCAAAGCCTTGAGCCATTGTTGCCGCTGTGCGGCCGGCGGCATCGGGTTGGCGGCATACGTAGCCCGTTGTGCCTGGAACTGCCGATCAAGGGTTTCAAGAGGCTGTTGCAGCGTTTGCAGGTAGGCAATGTCGGCAGTCATCGCGGGCTCCGGATTTTATTGTAGTGGGCACTTTTTAGAGTCTAAGCTCTAGAAAGTCAAACGACTTCCGCGCACGTCAGTGTTTTATCCATTTCCGGTTAGGTCGTAAGATGCGCCGTCTACGCACTCTGAATTAAAGCTCAAGCCATGGCCCCACGAATAAAAACCAGCGAGCGCATCGTTCAGAACAGCCTGGAGCTGTTCAATCAGCAGGGCGAGCGCAGCGTCAGCACCAACCACATCGCCGCGCACATGGAGATTTCTCCGGGCAACCTGTACTACCACTTCCCCAACAAGCAGGCGATCATCGCCGTGTTGTTCAGTGAGTACGAAGCCCTGGTGGACAGCTTTCTGCGTCCGCCTCAGGGCCGCCCGGCGACCGTCGAGGACAAGCGTTTCTATCTCAAGGAACTGCTTTCGGCCATGTGGCGCTACCGCTTTCTGCATCGCGACCTCGAGCATCTGCTCGACAGCGATGCGGAACTGGCCGCGCGTTATCGGCGTTTCTCCCAGCGCTGCGTGATCCAGGGGGCCGCAATCTACGAAGGTTTTGTCGCCGCCGGCATTCTGAAAATGGATCGCGTGCAGATCGAATCGCTGACCCTCAACGCGTGGATCATCCTGACCTCGTGGGTGCGTTTTCTGTGCACCACCCGGGAAAACTCCAACCACCTCAGCGAACAGGCCGTGAAGCGTGGCGTGTATCAGGTGCTGGTGCTGGAAGCAGGGTTTGTTACCGATCAGGCGCGGGATGAAGTCAACGCACTGTTCGACGAATTCTATGTGCCGCTGGCGCAGGCCCTTGAAGACGTGAAATAAACCGTTCAGCCGAATTCCACAGGAGCCCGTTATGTCGATTGCGCAGTTGATCAGCCCACAAGCTTTGGACGCTCGCAAAGAGCAGCCGGGGCTGGTGATTCTCGATTGTCGTTTCGCCCTCGAAGATCCGGATTACGGCCAGCGCAGTTACGCCGAAGGGCATATTGCCGGGGCGAGTTTCGCCGATCTGGAACGGGATCTGAGCGGTAAAGTCGAGAAGGGCGTGACCGGACGTCATCCGTTGCCCGAGCCGGCGGTGTTGATCGAGCGCCTGCAAGCCTGGGGCATCAGCAACGACAGCGATGTGGTTTTGTACGACGACGGCCCGGGTGCGTATGCGGCGCGGGCGTGGTGGTTGCTGGCATGGCTGGGCAAGCGCGACGGCGTGTTCATTCTCGACGGCGGGCTCAAGGCCTGGCACGCGGCCGGCCTGCCGCTGAGCCTGGACCCGCCGAGCGTGACGCCGGGTAACTTCAGTGGCCAGCCGGACATGAGCCTGTTGATCAGCGCCGAGCAATTGCAGCAGCGCCTCGGCCAGCCAACCCTGACCCTGCTCGATGCCCGCGCCTTGCCGCGCTTCAAGGGCGAAGTGGAACCGATCGATCCGGTCGCCGGGCACATTCCCGGCGCGCAGTGCGCGGCGTTCACCGACAACCTCGGCAGTGATGGACGGTTTTTGCCGGCCGAGCAGCTCAAGCAGCGCTTTGCCGCGAAACTGGGTGATCGCTCACCGTCGGAACTGGTCGCCTACTGCGGCTCCGGGGTGACGGCGTGCCATAACCTGTTCGCACTGTGCCTGGCTGGCTATCCGCTGGGTGCGCTGTATGCCGGATCGTGGAGCGAGTGGATCAACGAACCGTCGCGCGGCATTGCCACCGGCGAATAACATCGCTGATCCCATGTGGGAGCGAGCCTGCTCGCGAAGGCGTCCTGTCAGGCATTGAATTTCCAGACTGAC
>NZ_WBRZ01000393.1:0-3814 GCF_008923895.1 Pseudomonas sp. GXM4 | reverse complement strand
TGTGAAAAACAGTACGCACGATACAACTCAATATTGACCAACGGCCAAAAATCGATATTATTGACCCTGTGCACGATGCCCACTTTTTTTATATTCAGCAACAGTTCTTTAAGGGCGTCGCATGAAATTCCTTATCAGCTTCATTCGCATCGATACGACTATACCCGACGACTTATGGGCCAATGGCTCTGCATTGAGTTGCGTGTGCCATGAATACGTGAGCACCGACACGCACGATTATCAAGATTGCAGTAATTCCAGTGAAATTGAAGCAGCCTTCGAGGCCAAGAAGAATTACGGTGAGGAAGGTGATAGCTTGCTCTGCCCTCAAGCTAAAATCAAAGTTATTCGGATCGAACTCGTACCTGATACAGCCTGATATTTTCAGCCCGTTCCTTGTTCGACTAACGCGGAAGAGGCTGCTGATTTAACCATCGTTCTCTTCCTTGATATGCTATTCGCCGAATGCGCCTAAGTGAATACTCCTACGAAGGATCGTTGAAAGAATGTCCTGAGTAAGAAGCATCCGGAGATTTCGTGCATTCACTCCGCGATTTACTAATTTTCTTTTTGAGAGTAATTGAAGTTGGTTACGAATTCGTTGAGATCAAAGCCCATCTCAACCAAGATGGCCCGAATCTGTGGTGGCTCTCAAAAACTCCCGATGCAATTCAAATAACTTCGCGCTTTCCGATAAGTTTGATTGTCATGAAGCCTAATGGGCGCTGAATCAGGTTCGCTAGGGGACGAGTGAGAAGCTCACTGGATCGAAGGGGGCTCTTGGATTGCCTGGCTCGAAACCATCAGAAATTTACGCAGGGTTTGTCGGCCGATGTCACGTTGAAACGTAGCGATGACGTATCGCGAGTTGAGCGTGTTGAGAACCCAAAATCGGCCTTCACGGCGGGCGCAAATGATGTCAGAGGTACGCATGTAGTGACCATCATCGAAGCGGCCCAACGGGCCTTTGCGTACGTGGCCGAAGACGACCCCCATCGCACGTTTACCAACGATTGCCACATGATTGAGATAAGCCGTCACTGGAAGATCAAAACCTTGCGCTTGCGCCTTATGAATTCGAAGTAAATCGAAATCTGATAGTCGTTTGCTGTGGAACGTCATTTCGGTACCGCTCATACGAAAGCTCCGTTTGGCCGTGGTCAGCTTCAGACTGAACGAATGCGACTTGAGTGGAAAATTTCTTTCAAATTGGAAACCAATGCGCGGTCGAAATCTTGACGATGCGAGTCGTGATACACGGCACCGCTTTCCACTTCAATAATGCAAACGACGCACTCAAGTTCATCTTCCCCCACAGACACCCTGGTAAGTGGTTCCATACTCGGTTTCCCCCGCCCATTCATGTAGGCCGGGATTACTACTTGAGCACCGATCACCACCATTGTGGGGTTTTTGGAGTTCAATACCGCTTCCAGCTGATGTTCATCGTTGATCATTAACTCGTACTCGACCTGTCGGCCTTCCAACTCATGTTGAACAGTGACGTAGTACCAGTGCATTCGGAGCACTCGCGACACGGTGTGCCAGTGCGCCAGGCCCGTCCCGAACATCCCGGGTACCCCCAAAAGGTCGCTGTCTTGTGTTCTGAACATGCTCAATCTCTATTATTTGCGACGGCCGCAGTCACCGGATTAGAAAAAGGAAAAGATCGTTTCTAAACTCGCCCTCTTCTCATGCCCTGCACCCTTGAGTACGTAAACCGTGTTCCTAGTTTCGAACAGAAAGCCGTTTTGGAACGAAGTCGCGAAGGTGGAACGTACCCAGTCGCCTACATCAAACCTTCTCTGACTATCAAACAGGACGTTGTGAGCGTAAACGATCATGGGTAACTGGCCGGCTGCGTGGATCTTGCTCTGCTCGTCTTGTGTGGCTTCAACGTGAAAAAGTGTCCAATCCTCGACTAAGCAGTAAGGCTTACGCGGATAGAGCCCTTTGACGAGTTCGATGAGAGTTTCGTCTGAGTCCATCGATCCTTGGCGAAGTTCACCGGGGCCGCCTAGCAGGTCGTCGCCACCTTCGTTTTCATCTGTGCTCAACCGCAAAATCTCCGTCAATACATCTGATATGTTGGGCGCGCACCCTGCCTAAGGATGACCAGCATCTAGCCCACCGCGCCTTAATCTCTGTGGGAAGGCTCCGTCCGTACGACCAAAAGCTACGACAGTTCCGATAATACCACCAAACGAGGTTTATCGGAACTAGCCACGTGTGGCTCTATCCTCGTTTTTTAGGACAGAAAATGTCGCTCAAGAAGGAGATAGGCGCCGCGATACGGTCTATTCGAACCGTGCGTGGGGCCGACTACGGGGATTTGGCCGAAGTCAGCGTAAAGGCCAACATCAACAAGCTTGAACAGGGCATGAGCAACATCACACTGGAGAAACTCGTTGAACTGTCCAGAGCCCTTCAGTTCGATGCCGTCGCTCTCTTGGCCATGTGCGTTGCCATGCAAAATGAGGAGCACTACTCGCTGACCCTCAAGCGAGCAGCGGAACAGCTCCATACATTTCAAGCGGAAGGCGGAATGGAGCTTTTTAGTAGTCAACTCATTGGCAGGGAGTTGCTTCAGCGGCCCCGGGGCAAACCTAAGAAGACAAAAAATGAGGAGGCCGTCAGAGAGCTCAAGGCAGCTGGGTTTAGCCAGGCAGAGGTGGTGGAGAAGCTTGGGCTGTCGAAGTCGACGGTGCATAGATATTGGCAGTCGTAGCATAGGGAGAGGTTTGTAGGTGCCATCGCTGGTAATTACCTCTGGGTGGTGCGGATCAATCTCGCACCGTTTCTTCGATCTAGCTCCTGTAGCGTCAGAGGCGCACAACTCCTTTGATCAAGAGGCAAAGCGAACCTTGAATTTCAGAGTAGTTATCAGTGAACGATTAGGTCACCGAATTTGGCACTCACCACAGCCTCAGTCAGAGCCGCCGATAAAGCTTTCCAGAATCGGAAAAGCTTGAAGTTTTGCAACCGCTAATCTCGCAGATCAACGAGCCACCTGAGCCAAACTAACGGTCACCTTTTCAGCCGCGTCCATTTTTACAAAAAACGATGGACACCTTTCATTTTCTGTAACTCTTTGTTTTACAGATATTTATGTTGTCCATTTTATTGGCTACACACGGGTGCAGAACTTCGACAAGACGATCGTCTCGATCCCGACCTGGCGGCTGATGTCCGAGTCGTTCAAGAACTGGCGCGGCATGCAGCAGTCCGGCGGTCGGCGGATCAAACGCAGCCTGTTCATCGATGCCAGCGGCGTGCGCTTCATCCGCGACGACGAGGAAGAAAAGCTTTCCCAGGTGCACCTGCTGACCGACTACATGGGCCGCAAGAAAGCCGAGCTCAAGGCCTGGAATGAGGCCCAGGGCAATGTCGCGGCAATGTCGGCCAACCGCCGCCGCATGACCAACATCGGCACCTTCCGCGCCTACGCGCTGGCGTATCTGAAGAGTCATCCGGAGATTCAGCCGAACATGACCTGCATGGTCCGGCAGATGCAGACCACCGCGCAGGGCATTCCGCTGGAAATCTACTGCTTCACCCGCACCACGGTGTGGGCCGATTACGAGCGGATTCAGGGCGATATTTTCGATTACCTGCTGGCGGTGCTGCCGGAGTTCGGGTTGAGCCTGTATCAACAGCCGAGTGGCGGGGATTTGCGCGCAGGCTTGCTGCCAGCGGTGTTGGGCTCGGCGAGTATTCCGGAGCCGGAAAAACACCTGATGTAACCCAAAGATCAAATGTGGGAGCGAGCCTGCTCGCGAATGCAATGTGTCAGTCGACCCATAAGGAGAGGAAA
>NZ_WBRZ01000392.1:0-3823 GCF_008923895.1 Pseudomonas sp. GXM4 | reverse complement strand
GACAACTCATGTCAATGGATCAGTCTGCGGCAACAGCTGCACCCCCAGGTACAACGCCAGCATCCCGTCCAGCTTCAACGGATCAACCCCGCTCAACTCGGCAATCCGCTCCATGCGATAACGCAGACTATTGCGATGAATGCCCAAAGCCTCGGCGCAGGCCTGGCTCTGCCCGTCGTGCTCGCACCAACTGCGCAGCGTCGCCAGCAACTGGCCGTTGCTGTCCTTGGCGATGACTTTGCGCAGCGGCTTGAGCAGTTCGTCCAGCGCATCATCGTTGCGATGACGCCACAGCATGACCGGCAAGCGATAACGATTGAGCGTCAGCAGTCTCGAATTCGGCAGCACGTCTCGACCATACGCCAGCAGATCGCCGACCCGTCGATAACAGCGGCGCAACCCGGCCAGGCCATCCGCCTGCCCGCCGACGGCGATGCGCAGAATCTTCCAGCCGAGGCCATCGAGTTTTTCCAGCAGGCGATCGTGCTCGACGTTCTGGCTCGCCGGGCGACACCACAACAGCGAAGACTTCGCCGAACTCACACACCAACTGTCGGGATAACGCGAGTTCAGCCATGCACTCAATGCCTCGACGGTTTGCCCCGGGCCGTGCTCAAGCCCCAGTTCAAACAGATACGGCACACGCGTCAATTGCGGCTTGAGTCCCAACTGTTGCGCCTCATCGACCAGACGCGGCGAGTCCCCCGCCTCGCTCAACAGCAACGCCAGCAGATCATCGCAGCGCTGCCGTCGCCACTGCTGCTCGGCCTGCTGGTTGCGCTGACCGACGAGCATTTCGGCGGTCATGCGCACCAGCTCGGCGTAGGTGCGCAATTGCTCCGGCTCGCCAGTGATGCCAAGCACGCCGATCAAGCGCTGATCGAGCAACAGCGGCAGGTTGATGCCCGGTTGCACGCCTTTGAGGTGCACCGCCGTCTGCGCATCGATTTCCACCACGCGCCCGTTGGCCAGCACCAGTTGCGCGCCTTCATGCCGGGTGTTGATGCGCTCCGGTTCACCGCTGCCGAGGATCAGGCCCTGACTGTCCATGACATTGACGTTGTACGGCAAAATGGCCATGGCCCGGTCGACGATGTCCTGGGCAAGGTCGTGATCGAGTTCGAACATAGCGGCGGCAATCCTTCATTTCAGGCACAAGCGGTTGTTCAGCCGCACAGGGTCTGGCGGCAAACCCTGTGCTCAGGCACAAAGACAATCCGGCCAAAGGTGGCCGAGACTCTCAGGGCGATCAACGTTACCCTTTGCATCGCAAAAAATCATAATAAAGAGAGAGCCGCTATGTCGCAGAGCGCCGCAGCTACCCAGACCATCGACGACGGTAAAAACGCCGTCTACAAACGCATCACCCTGCGTTTGATTCCCTTCATTTTCATCTGCTACCTGTTCAACTACCTCGACCGGGTCAACGTCGGCTTCGCCAAATTGCAGATGCTCGACGCACTGAAATTCAGCGAAACGGTGTACGGCCTCGGCGCCGGGATTTTCTTCATCGGCTACGTGCTGTGCGGCGTGCCGAGCAACCTGGCACTGACCCGTTTCGGCCCACGGCGCTGGATTGCCTTGATGATGATCACCTGGGGCACGCTGTCGACCTGCCTGTTGTTCGTCACCACCCCGACCGGGTTCTACACCCTGCGCTTTTTCACCGGTGCGGCTGAGGCGGGTTTCTTCCCGGGCGTCGTGCTGTACCTCTCGCAGTGGTTCCCGACGTTCCGCCGTGGCCGGATCATGGCGCTGTTCATGTCGGCGATCCCCGTCTCCGGGCTGCTCGGCAGCCCGTTTTCCGGCTGGATCCTTAACCACTTCGCCGCCGGCCAAGGTGGCCTGGCCGGTTGGCAGTGGATGTTCCTGCTGCAAGGCATTCCGACGGTGATTCTCGGCGCACTGGCGTATTTCCTGTTGAGCGACAGCTTCGCCAACGCCAAATGGCTGACCGCCCACGAACGTTCGGTGCTCGAAGCCGACCACGCCGAAGACCTCGCCAACAAACCGAAAACCGCCACCGACTCGCTGCTTGCGGTGTTCAAGAACCCAGCGATCTGGGCCTTCGGCCTGATCTATTTCTGCATCCAGAGCGGCGTGTACGCGATCAACTTCTGGCTGCCGTCGATCATCAAGAACCTCGGCTTCAGCGATAACCTGGTGATCGGCTGGCTGAGTGCGATTCCGTACCTGCTCGCGGCGGTGTTCATGCTGGTCGTCGGCCGCTCGGCGGACTTGCGCAAGGAGCGCCGCTGGCACTTGGTGGTGCCGATGCTGATGGGCGCTGTCGGTCTGGTGATCGCAGTGAATTTCGCAGCGAATCCGGCGATTGCGATTCTCGGCCTGACCATCGCGACCATGGGCGCACTGACTGGTCTGCCGATGTTCTGGCCGGTGCCAACCGCGATGCTGAGCGCGGGCGCGGCGGCTGGAGGTCTGGCGTTGATCAACTCGATGGGGCAGATGGCCGGGTTCCTCAGCCCGTATCTGGTGGGTTGGGTCAAGGACAGCACTGGCTCGACGGATGCGGCGTTGTATGTGCTGGCGGCGGTGATCGTTGGCGGGAGTCTGCTGGCGTTGCGGATGACGAGGACGTTGCGGGCTTAATCAGAAGCGCAGATCGAAAGATCGCAGCCTTCGGCAGCTACTGTGGAATGCGTTCCCTGTAGGAACTGCCGAAGGTTGCGATCTTTTGCGTTTAAGCGGTGCAATCATGCATAGCGCCAGCCGACGCAACATCTATGCTGAATCTGCCGGCCGCTTCGCGAGCAGGCTCGCTCCCACAGGATTTGTGGCTCCTGGATGTGGGAAATAATGAGCATCCGCTCAATATTCAACACAAAAACCACGTATCCTGCGCGCCCCGTTCAACCATCACGTCGCGAGGACAGTTTGTCTAAGGGTATCGCTCTATCGGTTTCAGCCTCCGTGCTGTTTGCCGTCATGTATTACTACACGTCGCTGCTGACGCCTCTGAGCGGCGTGGAAATCTTCGGCTGGCGCATGCTCCTGACCGTGCCGTGCATGACCGTGTTCATGCTGGTTTCCGGGGAATGGCGGCGGGTGCTGGAGCTGCTCCGATTGATGGCGGCCAGGCCGAAGCTGATCGCCGGGCTGCTGGTTTCTTCCGCCCTGCTCGGGGTTCAGCTGTGGCTGTTCATGTGGGCACCGCTCAATGACTACAGCCTGGATGTATCGCTGGGTTATTTCCTCTTGCCACTGGCGATGGTGCTGACCGGGCGGATTGCCTATGGCGAGAGCCTCTCTTACCTGCAGAAAATCGCCGTATTTTTTGCCAGCCTCGGCGTGTTGAACGAGTTGTATCAGGTGGGTGGTTTTTCCTGGGCGACACTGGTGGTCGTGGTCGGTTATCCGCTGTACTTCGTACTGCGCAAATACCTGAAAACCGACAACCTCGGTGGCCTGTGGGTCGACATGACCCTGATGCTGCCGGTCGCCTACTGGTTTGTGCAGGGCGGCGAACAGGGCCTGGCCGTGTTCGATCAATATCCGGGACTGATGTGGCTGATTCCGCTGCTCGGCTTGATCAGCGCTTCCGCGCTGGTGGTGTACATCATCGCCAGCCGCTTGCTGCCGTTCAGTCTGTTTGGTTTGTTGAGTTATGTGGAACCGGTGTTGTTGCTTGCGGTGGCGTTGTTGCTGGGAGAAAGCATCAAGTCGGGCGAGTGGCTGACTTACATCCCGATCTGGCTGGCGGTTGTGGTGCTGGTTTTCGAAGGCTTCAAGCATTTGACGCGGCAACGCCGCTCTTAAAAGCAAAAGATCGCAGCCTTCGGCAGCTCCTACAGGAAAAATGCAT
>NZ_WBRZ01000391.1:0-3844 GCF_008923895.1 Pseudomonas sp. GXM4 | reverse complement strand
ACGCGCATTCACTTCCCGATCGGAAAAGTCGTGTGCATTGGCCGCAATTACGCCGAACACGCCAAGGAACTGGACAATCCGGTGCCGACCGAGCCGCTGCTGTTCATCAAGCCGGGCAGTTGCGTGGTGCCGCTGGAAGGCGGGTTCAGCATTCCGACCGAGCGTGGTTCGGTGCACTACGAAGCGGAAATCGCCGTGTTGATCGGCAAGCCGCTGTCGACCAAACCAAGCCGTGAAGAAGTCCTCGATGCGATCTCCGGCTTCGCCCCGGCGCTGGACCTGACCCTGCGCGACAAGCAGGCCGAGCTGAAAGCCAAGGGCCTGCCGTGGGAAATCGCCAAGTCGTTCGACGGCGCGGCGGTGATCGCGCCGTTCGTGGTCGGCAGCACCTTCGCTGACCTGACCGACATTGGCATCCGCCTGACCATCAACGGCGAAGTGCGCCAGGACGGCAACAGCAGCGCGATGCTCAACCCGATCGTGCCGATGATCCAGCACATGGCCGGCTGCTTCTCGCTGCAGGCCGGCGACGTGATCCTCACCGGTACGCCAGTGGGCGTCGGCCCGCTGAACGTCGGCGATGAAATCATCCTCGAAATGCCGGGGGCGAGCCGCTTCAGCAGCAGCGTGCGCTAACCGCAGAACCCCTTGCAGGGGGTGAGCTTTGTGGTGAGGGGATTTATCCCAGCAGGCCCCTCTTCAAGATCAAGAGGGGCGCGCTTCGCGCGCCAACGGGGATAAATCCCCTCGCCACAAGGGCCATTCCATATCTGTAATGTGTTGCTGCTGGCAAATGCACACGGCAATCCCGCCATTTGCCGTTTTTTTCACATCCTCTCTGGATAATTTCCGCGATTCTGGCGTCTCAGCCGGCCTCTTTGTGCTATTACCCTTGGCCTGAATTAACGGAACGCATCCCTTGATGGCATCTCCAACTCAGCAGAAATCCCCCTCCCGTTCGCGCTTCGTCCTGCGCTGGTATGTATGGCTGTTGCTGGTCATCGCCGCAGCCTATGGGCTGGCGTTCGCCATGCATTGGGATGATCGCGGCGTGCTGTGGGTGCTGGAGCGCTTCGAGAGCAAGGCCGAGCAGAAGGAGAGCGTCTGGCTGCCGGATTATCAGGTGGTGATTGATGCCAAGCCGCTGCCGGGCATGGAAAAGGACGAAGCTTCGGATCTGGCCTATAACCCGCAGACCAAGACCCTGTTCGCGGTCATGGGCAAAAATCCGTTCCTGGCTGAGCTGACGTTGCAAGGCGACGTGCTGCGCAAGATGCCGCTGGTGGGCTGGAGCAACCCGGAAGGCCTGACGGTCATGGAAAACGGTCTGCTGGCGATTGTTGATGAACGTCAACACACGCTGTCGATCGTCAAGGTCGAAGCCGGTACCCGTGAGCTGAACATTGCCGACTTCCCGAAATACGACCTCGGGCCGTCGAAAGATCAGAACAAAGCTTTCGAAGCCATCACCTGGGATCCGCGTAACCGTCAACTTGTGCTGGGTGAAGAGCGCCCGCCGGCGCTGTTCACCTGGAAAAGCGACGGCAGCCAGACCCTGATCGGCGACAAGCAGAAGCTGGCCAGTGACGAGCTCGATATTCGCAACCTGTCGGCGCTGGCGGTCGACCCACGCACTGGCCATCTGCTGGTGTTGTCCGCCGATTCGCACCTTTTGCTGGAACTGGACGAGAAGGGCGAGCAAGTCAGTTTCATGACGTTGCTTGGGAATTTCAACGGTCTGAAAGACACCATTCCCCGCGCCGAAGGCATGACCATGGACGAGGACGGCACGTTGTACATGGTCAGCGAACCGAACCTGTTCTACCGCTTCGAAAAACCCCGGTAATTTTCCCTACGACAATCGCGGAATTGTGCGGTTGTCGTGGCAGGCAAGTGGCCATTAAGCTTCAGTTCAGACAGGCGTGATATTTCATCCGCCTGCCTTGAACCCGAGCCTGCCTGAATGCGTCGACTTGCCCGTCCCAAACCGCTGATTCTTGTCCTGTTGATGATTGCCCTGATCGCGTTGCTCGCGATCGGTCAATACTTGCGCCTGTTCGAGCGCGCCTGGTTCAACCTGCACACGCTGTGGCAACCGTTGAGCAGCGAGGCGATCGGCCTGGATCAATATCGGGTGACCATCGAAGCGCGACCGATCGACGGGCTCGACGATGACGTCTCGGCGCTGACCTACGATCCGGTGCGCAAAAGCCTGTTCACCGTGACCAACAAGAATTCCGAACTGGTCGAATTGTCCCTGGAAGGCAAGATTCTGCGGCGCATCGCTCTGGTCGGGTTCGGCGATCCGGAAGCGGTCGAATACATCAGCGCCGACACCTACGTGATCACCGACGAGCGCCAGCAACGCCTGATCAAGATTCATCTCGAGGCCGACACCACTTTTCTCGATGCCGAAGATGCCGAGCAAATGACCTTGGGCGTGCACATGGCCAGCAACAAGGGTTTCGAGGGGCTGGCTTACGACTCGGTGGGCAAGCGGCTGTTCGTGGCGAAAGAACGCGACCCGATGCTGATCTACGAAGTCCACGGCTTCCCGCATTTCAAACCGGACAAGACCTACGCGGTGCACGTGATCAACAACCCCAAGCGCGATGCCGGGATGTTCGTGCGTGATCTGTCGAGTCTGCAGTACGACGAACGCAGCGGGCACTTGCTGGCACTGTCGGACGAGTCGCGGTTGATTATCGAGCTGGATGTCGACGGGCGCCCGTTGAGCACCATGTCGATCAGCGGCGGGCGTCAGGGTTTGCAGAAAACCGTGCCGCAGGCGGAGGGAATTGCGATGGATGATGACGGCACGTTGTACCTGGTGAGCGAGCCGAATCTGTTTTACGTGTTCAAGAAACCGGCACAGCCCTAACCAACACCCCAAAACACTGTGGGAGCTGGCTTGCCAGCGATGAGGCCATCACTTTCAACATCATTGTTGACTGACAGGCCGCTATCGCTGGCAAGCCAGCTCCCACAGGTATTTCATTTGCCCACACAGTGTGGGCAGTCCGGCTTACTCAGCCTTCAGGGTTTTCACGCCTTCACTGGTGCCCAGCAACAACAGATCCGCCGGGCGCGCGGCGAACAGGCCGTTGGTGACCACGCCGACGATGGCATTGATCTGCGCTTCCAGCTCCACCGGGTTGGTGATCTGCAGGTTGAACACGTCGAGGATGATGTTGCCGTTGTCGGTCAATACGCCTTCGCGGTACACCGGGTCGCCACCGAGTTTCACCAGTTGGCGGGCTACGTGGCTGCGGGCCATTGGGATGACTTCCACCGGCAGCGGGAACTCGCCGAGTACCGGCACCAGTTTGCTGGCGTCGGCGATGCAGATGAAGGTCTTGGCCACGGCGGCGACAATCTTCTCGCGGGTCAGGGCGGCGCCGCCGCCCTTGATCAGGTTCAGGTGCGCATCGCTTTCATCGGCGCCGTCGACGTAGAACTCCAGATCGCTGACGGTATTCAGCTCATACACCGGAATCCCATGGCCCTTGAGGCGCGCGGCGGTGGCTTCGGAGCTGGCGACCGCGCCATCGAACGCGCCCTTGTGCTGGGCCAGTGCATCGATGAAGCAATTGGCGGTGGAGCCGGTGCCGACGCCGACGATGCTCTTGTCGTCGAGTTTCGGCAGGATGAAGTCGACAGCGGCCTGGGCCACGGCCTGTTTGAGTTGATCCTGGGTCATGCGGGCTCCGGAAGCGGGCAAGGGTTGGGCAGAAAGGCCGGCATTATAGGCCTCGCGGTCGTGAAGGTCATTGTCCTGTTGGCAGATCAAAAGATCGCAGCCTTCGGCAGCTCCTACAGGGGAATGCGTTCCAAAGTGTAGGAG
>NZ_WBRZ01000390.1:0-3845 GCF_008923895.1 Pseudomonas sp. GXM4 | reverse complement strand
AACGATGCATCGCCGATGGTAGTGTGGGGTTTCCCCATGTGAGAGTAGGTCATCGTCAAGATTAAATTCCGAAACCCCAATTGCGAAAGCAGTTGGGGTTTTGTTTTGCCTGCGAGAAAGTTTTCAGGACCGAAGCGAACAAAATTGCACAGTTATTTTCGAATCAGAACACTAGAATAGCCCCATCTTTATCGGAGCCAGAGCCTGTATGTCAGAATCGGTTGACGCCCCCGGGCTGTCAGATTTACCGCTGGAAGACTTGATAGCCTGCCACGAGTGCGACTTGCTGATGCGCAAGCCGACACTTGCCCATGGTGAAAAGGCCCTATGCCCGCGTTGTGGTTATGAGTTGTACGCCCACCGCCATAACGTGGTGCAGCGCAGCCTCGCCCTGGTGATTGCCGCGTTATTACTTTACGTACCGGCAAACTTTTTACCCATCATGCAACTCAATATCCTCGGGCAAACTTCGCAGGATACGGTCTGGAGTGGCGTGGTCGGTCTGTTCAATACCGACATGCAAGGAGTGTCGATTGTCGTCTTCCTTTGCAGTATGGCGATACCGTTGCTCAAGTTGCTGTGCCAGCTGTTTGTGTTACTGACGATTCGTTTTGATGTCGGCCGAAGCTACGGTTTGCTGCTCTATCGTATTTACCACCACCTCAGAGACTGGGGCATGCTCGAGGTCTACCTCATGGGCGTCCTCGTCGCGATCGTGAAGCTGGCGGACATGGCGGCCATCACCGTCGGCCTCGGGCTGGCATGTTTCATTGGCTTGTTGTTGGTACAAGTCTGGCTGGAGGTGGTGATGTCACCGCATCAGATCTGGCAGGCATTATCAGGAGAGGATGCCCATGCGGGCGATTGATGCGGGCATTCTGGTGTGCACCGAATGCCACGAACTGAACAAGCAGGAAGCTGACGTCGATGAGCAAAGCTGTTCCCGCTGCGGCGCGCAGGTTCACGCTCGCCGCCCTAACAGCCTGACCCGCACCTGGGCGCTGTTGATCACGGCAGCCATTATCTATATTCCGGCCAACGTCTTGCCGATCATGACGGTCAGCTCCCTGGGCCAGGGTGAGCCGAGCACCATCATGTCCGGCGTGATTGAACTGGTGCAGCACGGCATGATTCCGATCGCAAGCGTGGTGTTCATCGCCAGTATTCTGGTGCCCACGTTCAAACTGGTCGGCATCGCGTTGTTGCTGTTTTCAGTGCAGCGCCGGCAGCCATTGTCGGCCCGTCAGCGCATCTGGATGTACCGTTTCATCGAGTTCATTGGCCGCTGGTCGATGCTCGATATTTTCGTGATCGCCATTCTCGTGGCGGTCGTTAACTTCGGCCGTATAGCCAGTGTCGAAGCCAATTTGGGCGCCGTCGCCTTTGCCTCTGTGGTGATTCTGACGATGCTCGCCGCAGTAACTTTCGATCCCCGACTGATTTGGGATAACACGGAGTCGGACGACGACCATGACTGATTTGCCTGTAGCGAAAACCCGACCGGCTTCGAACTGGTCGGCCATTTGGGTGCTGCCTCTGATCGCTTTGATCATCGGCGGCTGGCTCGGCTGGCGTGCTTATTCCGAGACCGGTATCGAAATTCAGGTGCGCTTCGAAAGCGGCGAAGGCATCCAGGCCAACAAGACCGAAGTGGTCTATAAAGGCATGCCGGTCGGCAAGGTCAAGACGCTCAAGCTCGACGATGAAGGCAACTCCAAAGGAGTGATCGCCACTATCGAAATGAACAAGGACGTCGAGCAATACCTGAAGACCAGCACGCGGTTCTGGCTGGTCAAACCGAGCGTGACCCTGGCCGGTATCACCGGTCTGGAAACGCTGGTCTCGGGTAACTATGTCGCGATCAGTCCCGGTGAAGGCGAGCCCGTGCGCAAGTTCAAGGCACTCGCCGAAGAACCGCCGCTGTCCGACGCCAAGCCCGGTCTGCACCTGACCATCAAGGCCGATCGCCTCGGCTCGCTGAATCGCGGCAGCCCGGTGTTCTACAAGCAGATCAAGGTCGGTCAGGTCAAAAGCTACGTGCTTTCCGAGGATCAGAGCACCGTTGAACTGAAGGTGTTCATCGAGCCGACCTACGCCAAACTGGTGCGCAAACACACACGTTTCTGGAACGCCAGCGGCATCAGCATCGACGCCAACCTGTCCGGTGTGAAAGTCCGTAGCGAGTCTTTGGCCAGCATCGTCGCTGGGGGCATCGCCTTCGCTACGCCGGAGAATCGCAAGGACAGCCCAGCGACCGATCCGAGCCTGCCATTCCGTCTGTATGAAGACTTCGACGCTGCCGCTGCCGGCATTCGCGTGAAGGTCAAACTCAGTGATTTCGAGGGCCTGCAGGCGGGTCGCACACCGGTGATGTACAAAGGCATTCAGGTCGGCAACCTGAAAGCGCTCAAAGTCGATCCGGACCTGAACAGTGCAACAGCCGAGCTGACTCTGGATCCGTTGGCCGAAGACTATCTGGTTGAGGGCACGCAGTTCTGGGTGGTCAAGCCTTCGATTTCCCTGGCGGGTATTACCGGCCTGGAAGCGCTGGTGAAAGGTAATTACATCGCCGTGCGTCCGGGCGACAAAGGCGCTGCGCCGAAACGCGAGTTCGAAGCGCGACCGAAAGCTCCGCCGCTGGATCTGCGTTCGCCGGGCCTGCATCTGGTGTTGTTTACCGATTCGCTGGGTTCGATCGATGTCGGCAGTCCGATTCTGTACAAGCAGGTCAAGGTCGGTTCGGTGCAGAGCTACCAGTTCTCCCGAACCAAGAAGCAGCTGGTCATCGGCGTGCACATCGAGAAGGAATATGAAAACCTGGTCAACGCTTCGACGCGCTTCTGGAATGTCAGCGGCATTACCCTCACGGGTGGCTTGACCGGGGGCATTCAGGTCAAGAGTGAATCCTTGCAAACCCTGATGGCCGGCGGTATCGCGTTCGAAACGCCGCAAGCCAATGCGCCGTTGAAGAAACGCATACCGCGCTTCCGTCTGTTCGCCGACCACGATGAGGCAAACAAGAAAGGCGCGGTAGTGACGATCAAGGTTGATCGCGCTGACGGCTTGAGCAGCGGTACGCCGGTACGTTTCAAGGGGCTCGACGTAGGCAAGATTGAAAGCGTCGATCTGACCGATGACATGCAGTCGGTGATCCTCACCGCACGCATCACCGAAGTGCCGGAGAAGATTGCGCGAGTCGGCAGTCAATTCTGGGTGGTCAAGCCGGAACTGGGTTTGATCAAGACGCAGAATCTGGAAACGCTGGTGACGGGCAAATACATCGAAGTCCAGCCGGCGGCGAAGAATCTCGGCCCGCAGAAGAACTTCGTTGCCTTGGCCGAAGCGCCGGAAGTCACCAGGCAGGAAGCGGGTTTGAGTCTGGTGTTGAGCGCCGCACGTCGCGGTTCGTTGAAGCCGGGTGTGCCAGTGACCTACCGCGAAATCACGGTCGGCAAGGTCACCGGTTATGAGTTGGGCCAAACGGCTGACCGTGTGTTGGTGCACATCCTGATCGAGCCGAAGTACGCGCCACTGGTGCGTAGCGGCAGCCGCTTCTGGAACACCAGCGGCGTGGGCTTCGATTATGGGTTGTTCAAAGGCGTGACGGTGCGCACCGAGTCGCTGGAGACACTGATTCAGGGCGGGATTGCCTTCGCCACACCGGATGGCGAGCGCATGGGCAATCCGGCGCGGGCCGAGCAGACGTTCCCGTTGTTCGACAAGTTCGAGGATGAATGGCTGACCTGGGCGCCGAAGATTCAGCTCGGTAAGTAACCTGAAGTTTATGGGGCGTCTATCAAGACGCCTTCGCGAGCAAGCTCGCTCCCACATTTTGTATGCCTTTC
>NZ_WBRZ01000039.1:0-27954 GCF_008923895.1 Pseudomonas sp. GXM4 | reverse complement strand
GGATAAAAATGCCCATGCGCCCAAGGATTGTATAAACGCCGGCCACCCGGAAAACAAGTCGGTAAATGCGTTCGGACAAGGCCGAATTCTGTGATAGGGTTCGCGCCCTTAAAAAACCGCTGAAGCGTTTTTCCAGGCAAAAAAACAGTGACAAACGGTCTGGCTCAGCAGGTTCGCGGCCTACACGCGTTTTCCCTGTTTCTTACACAAATTACGCACAGGCTTATCCACAGGTAGTACGTTGCAATCCCCCCCTGAAACGCATTATCTTGTAGCACGGCGAAAACAGAGACCCTACATATAGGGTTTTCACCTAAAACGCCCAACCACATTTCAGACCTGAAACTCAAGTGCTTTATGGCCAGTTTCCGGTAGAACAAGCGAGTTTTTTCAAGCCCAAACCGCACTGGCGGATGGCACCGTTTTATTTGGTCCGAAACGGACAAAACGGTATGGGTGTTGCAGTCATGACTGCCACCCGCGAAGGAATCCGGTGGCGAGCTTCGGCCCGTAACCAAAACTTCGGCAAGGATGCGGCGTTGCAGCCTTTTTCCTACTGTTCCGAAGTTTGTAATGCCGACGCCCGTCGGTTGCAGTGCTTCGGTACAGAACGGTGAGCACCATGACGGTGCCAAACAAACATAGAGAATGTGGAGACCCCCCCCATGCAAACCGACACAACTCGCGAGAACCCGCAGGGCACCTTGCCGCAGGCCGCCGATTCGACTTCGGATCTGGCAGCCACCGCGCCTGGCCAGCTGCGCGTGATCAAGCGTAATGGCACTGTCGTTCCTTACACCGATGACAAGATCACCGTCGCTATCACCAAAGCGTTCCTCGCAGTTGAGGGCGGCACCGCTGCCGCCTCGTCGCGAATCCACGACACCGTTGCGCGCCTGACCGAGCAGGTCACCGCGACCTTCAAGCGTCGCATGCCATCGGGCGGCACCATCCACATCGAAGAAATCCAGGACCAGGTCGAACTGGCCCTGATGCGCGCCGGCGAGCAGAAAGTCGCCCGTGACTACGTGATCTACCGTGACGGCCGTTCGAAAGAGCGCGCAGCTCACGCTCCTGCCGAAGCAGCAGTCAACGCGCACCCGTCGATCCGCATCACCCGCGCCGACGGCAGCCTCGCGCCGCTGGACATGGGCCGCCTGAACACCATCGTTACCGAAGCCTGCGAAGGCCTGGAAGAAGTCGACGGCGACCTGATCCAGCGCGAAACCCTGAAGAACCTGTACGACGGCGTGGCCCTGACCGACGTCAACACCGCCCTGGTGATGACCGCCCGTACCCTGGTCGAGCGCGAGCCGAACTACTCGTTCGTCACCGCCCGCCTGCTGATGGACACCCTGCGTGCCGAAGGCCTGAACTTCCTCGAAGTCGCCGAAAGCGCCACCCATCACGAAATGGCCGACCTGTACGCCAAGGCCCTGCCGGCCTACATCGCCAAAGGTATCGAGTTCGAACTGCTGAACCCTGTGCTGGCCACCTTCGACCTGGAAAAACTGGGCAAGGCGATCAACCACGAGCGCGATCAGCAATTCACCTACCTGGGCCTGCAGACCCTGTACGACCGCTACTTCATCCACAAGGATGGCGTGCGTTTCGAACTGCCGCAGATCTTCTTCATGCGCGTGGCCATGGGCCTGGCGATCGAAGAGAAGCAGAAAGAAGACCGTGCGATCGAGTTCTACAACCTGCTGTCCTCGTTCGACTACATGGCTTCGACCCCGACCCTGTTCAACGCCGGTACCCTGCGTCCACAGCTGTCGAGCTGCTACCTGACTACCGTGCCGGATGACCTGTCGGGCATCTATCACGCGATCCACGACAACGCCATGCTGTCGAAATTTGCCGGCGGCCTGGGCAACGACTGGACGCCTGTTCGTGCGCTGGGTTCGTACATCAAGGGCACCAACGGCAAGTCGCAAGGCGTGGTGCCGTTCCTCAAAGTAGTGAACGACACCGCTGTGGCCGTGAACCAGGGTGGCAAGCGCAAAGGCGCAGTGTGTGCCTACCTGGAAACCTGGCACATGGACATCGAAGAGTTCATCGAGCTGCGCAAGAACACCGGTGACGATCGTCGTCGTACCCACGACATGAACACCGCCAACTGGATCCCTGACCTGTTCATGAAGCGCGTCTTCGATGACGGCAAGTGGACCCTGTTCTCGCCATCCGAAGTACCGGACCTGCACGACCTGACCGGTAAGGCCTTCGAAGAGCGCTACGAGTACTACGAAGCGCTGACCGAGTACCCGGGCAAGGTCAAGCTGTTCAAGACCATCCAGGCCAAAGACCTGTGGCGCAAGATGCTGTCCATGCTGTTCGAAACCGGCCACCCATGGCTGACTTTCAAAGACCCGTGCAACCTGCGCAGCCCGCAGCAGCACGTCGGCGTGGTCCACAGCTCGAACCTGTGCACCGAGATCACCTTGAACACCAACAAGGACGAAATCGCCGTTTGCAACCTGGGCTCGATCAACCTGCCGAACCACATCGTCGACGGCAAGCTCGATACCGCCAAGCTGCAACGCACCGTGAACACCGCCGTGCGCATGCTCGATAACGTGATCGACATCAACTACTACTCGGTGCCGCAAGCGAAGAACTCCAACTTCCGCCACCGTCCGGTCGGTCTGGGCATCATGGGCTTCCAGGACGCTCTGTACCTGCAGCACATCGCCTACGGCTCCGACGCCGCCGTCGAGTTCGCCGACAAGTCGATGGAAGCGGTCAGCTACTACGCGATCCAGGCTTCCTGCGACCTGGCCGACGAGCGCGGCGCCTACGAGACGTTCAACGGCTCGCTGTGGTCCAAGGGCATCCTGCCGCTGGATTCGCAACAGATCCTGATCGAGCAGCGTGGCGAGAAGTACATCGATGTCGACCTGAAGGAAACCCTCGACTGGGCACCGGTTCGCGCCCGTGTACAGAAAGGCATCCGTAACTCGAACATCATGGCCATCGCACCGACCGCGACCATCGCCAACATCACTGGCGTCTCGCAGTCGATCGAACCGACTTACCAGAACCTGTACGTGAAATCGAACCTGTCGGGCGAATTCACCGTGATCAACCCGTACCTGGTTCGCGACCTGAAGGCTCGCGGTCTGTGGGACTCGGTGATGATCAACGACCTGAAGTACTACGACGGTTCGGTGCAGCAGATCGAGCGCATCCCGCAAGAACTCAAAGAGCTCTACGCGACCGCGTTCGAAGTGGACACCAAGTGGATCGTTGACGCCGCCAGCCGTCGTCAGAAGTGGATCGACCAGGCCCAGTCGCTGAACCTGTACATCGCTGGCGCATCGGGCAAGAAGCTCGACGTGACCTACCGTATGGCCTGGTACCGTGGTCTGAAAACCACCTACTACCTCCGTGCCCTGGCCGCGACCAGCACCGAGAAGTCGACCATCAACACCGGTAAGCTGAACGCTGTTTCCAGCGGCGGCAACCATGGTGATGATTCGGTACTGGCCGCACCGGCCGGCCCGGCGCCAGTGCCAAAAGCCTGCGCGATTGACGAGCCGGATTGCGAAGCTTGCCAATAAGCTGAGCTGAGATCAGGCGTTGCGAGACGCCTGATATCTCGAGAAAAAAGAAAACCCCCGACAGACTTCTGGTTTGTCGGGGGTTTTCTCTTTTCCTGAAACACTGCGGCTCTAACGAACCGGCAAAAAGACTCCTCAACTGAAAGAGTCTTTAACAGTACTTAACGGCGGCAACCGCCGTTATTGAAAGGACCTGCCACGCGGACCCAGCCGCTGGCTTGCGGGACATTGCTGCACATAGTGCGGCCGGTCGAAGCCGACTCATACAACCACCAGGAAGCCGGTGCCGCCTGAGCGATTACAGCACCCAGCAACAAACTTGCGGCCAAAGTCAGACCAAAACCCATACGCAGCGACATAACGATCTCCATTTCACGTGAATGTCTCCAACACGAACAGCGCAAGACAAGCATCTTGCCGACTCAAGCAGAAACGATATTAGAAGTGCCGAAACCCAGCACTTATCAATCATCAAAAGACTCGACGAAAGAGCGCGAACCTTACGCCACCGCGCAATCAATAACAACACTCAAAAGATCGGAACAACGCAACTATCTAATTATTAAATACTTAAAAACCGCGCAACCAGGCACACAAAAACATACAACGATAGTTGCATAAATGGACCAACTAAAAAAGCAAAGTGGTTAATCCAAACGCGCCATCACGGCATCTTCCTTAACGATAAAACTTCCATTGATCAAGTTTAGGCAAACGCTCAAGGCGCAAAGCCTCCACCTAGCGCCAGGTGCAACGTCATTTGGGCCTGAAGACGCTCGAAGCGATTTTGTGCTAGAGAAATTTGCGCCGCCCGACGACTTTCTTGCAGATCCAGCCACTCTTTTATACCAGTCTGCCCACTGCGATACCGAATCTCGGCCAATCCTTCGGCTTGGGTTGCCGCCGCCAGTGCCTGCTCACGTCGCCTTCCCTGCTCAGCTAGCTGAACTTGTGCCGACAGCGCATCTTCGACTTCCGCCAAAGCGCTATAGAGTCCTTGCCGAAATTCGATAACCGCTACCTGATAGTCCACTTCAGACAGGCCAACTGTGTACTTTCGAACATTCCATTGAACGAACGGCAAGCTAATGCCAACGCCCAATAAGCCAACCGGATTACTGAGTACTTGGCGTAACTGCTGACTTGCGCCAGTTGTCAAATTGCCGGTGAGCGAGAAAGTTGGGTAGAAGCTGGCACGCGTTGCATCATAGTTTGACAGCGCTTGCCGCAACCTCCATTCCGCAGCTTGCAGATCGGGGCGCCGAGCAATCAATTCGGCAGGCAAGCCTGCCGGTACATCAGGCAAGGGCGACGATGGTAATTTTTCAAGTTCGGAAAAGCGATGCTCGGGCGCCTGATTGAAAATGATAGCCAGCGCATTGCGCGCCACTTCAAGTTGCTGCAGATAATCGCTAAGCACAGCACGCTGAGTGGCCAGCACCTGTTCGGCTTGCGCCTCTTCCAACCCAGTTGCCGCGCCAACTCGATGTTGGGCCTGCACCAAATGCAAAGTTTGCTCGGCGTAGTGGATACTTTCCCGCGCCGAACTGGCCAGTTCATTGAAGAGACCAATTCGCCAATACAAGCGCGCGGTGTTACCGACCAGGCTCAGAGAACTGGCGCGTCGATCAAAGTCAGTCGCCAGTAATGCCCATTGTGCAGCATCGCGCGCGCTCGCCAGTCGCCCCCACAAGTCGATCTCATAACGCACCGATGAAGAGGTTGAAAATCGACGCTGACTTGAATTGCCGCGATGAAGGCCACGACTCCAATCCGCCCCCGCACCCACATCAAGATCCGGCGCGATATCAGTGCCTGTAAGTCCTGCCTGAAGTGTGGCCTGGCGCACCCTCAGGCCAGCAACAGCCAAATCGTTATTACGCGCCAGTGCGTCGTCGATCAACGTGCTCAGGCACTGATCGGAAAAAATTTCCCACCATCGCGCCTTGGTAACCAATGAGCGTTCGTGCGCGATGTCACCGAACCAGAAAGCGGGTGTCTGGACTTCCGGCTGACGATAATCGCTGTGCAACAAAGTGCCACAGCCGCCCAGGCAAAGAGGCAACAGCAATGCCCAGGCACTGTTGAAGTTGATGCGCGTCATTCGCGGGACAACGCCTGAATCGGATCAAGTCTGGCGGCATTGCGCGCCGGGATATAGCCGAACAGAACGCCCACCAGAAGCGAGCACAGACAGGCTGAAATCATCGCCAGCGCAGTGAACTCCATCACGATCGTCTGCACGAAATAGCCAAATACCTGACTGACCAGCAAGGACAACAGGACGCCTAGCAGCCCCCCCAGCAGGCACACCAGCACCGCCTCGATCAGAAATTGCTGCAAGATGTCCGCACGCCGTGCGCCGACGGCCATGCGCAGGCCTATTTCCCGGGTTCGCTCAGTAACCGATACCAGCATGATATTCATCACGCCGATACCTCCCACCATGAGCGAAATCAACGCCACGGCGGAAATCAGCAGGGTCAGGGTATCTGTGGTTTTCTGTATGATTTTCAGGATGCTGTCGCTGGAACTGAGGAAAAAATCGGCGCGCCCATGCCGCGCCACCAATAGCGTCTGCAGCGCTTGTTCCGCCGCGGCGCTGACAACTTGATCCTTGAGCCGAACCTTGATGGAACTGAAATGGCTCTGCCCAAGCAAACGACTCATCACCGTCGTGTAGGGCAGATAAACCTGAAGGCTCGGTCCTGAAAAACCGTCATCGCGATTTTCCATGACTCCGACTATCGTGCAAGGCAGCCCGCCCACCAGAATCACTTGGCCCAGCGCTTCCTCCCAGTCCTTGAACAATCGTTTTCTGGTGTTGTGATCAATGATCAATGTCTGACCGCGACGCACTGCATCGCTGGCACTGAACACTACCCCTCGAACCATGCGGATGCCCATCACCTGGAAATAATCCTGACCAACACCATTGACGGTGCCGCTGACATGCACGTTGCGGTAGCGGATCGTCCGACTGGTATTGACCATCGGTGAAACGCTGTCGACCCAGCGCTGCGCCTGAATGATCTGCAAGTCTACTGGCTGCAATGTTCGTATCGAGTTCGCCTGCTCGTCACCCCAGTCCTTGCCTGGATACACATCGACTGTATTCGTGCCCATGGTACTGATGTCACGTAATACTTGAGTCTGAGCACCCTGCCCCAGCGCCACTACCGAAACCACCGAGGCAATGCCGATGATGATCCCCAACATGGTCAACAATGTGCGCATGCGATGACTGCACAAGGCAGCCCAAGCTATCTTGAAGGCTTCGCGCAAACGTCGCCATTGCACCGCCGCCACTGGCTCGCGCTGCTGATCCTGCGATTTGCTTGCGGGCTCGCCGGACGGCCTCTGAACAAGTTTGCGGCCAGCATTCACCTGATCTGCGACGATCTCGCCGTCACGAATTTCGATGATGCGATCGGTGCACTGCGCCACTTGCAAGTCATGGGTCACGATGATGATCGTATGACCGCTGCGATGCAGCTCGCGCAGGATCGCCATTACCTCTTCACCACTGCGCGAGTCCAGCGAACCGGTAGGTTCGTCGGCCAGAATCACAGGGCCGCCGTTGATCAATGCACGGGCAATGCTGACTCGTTGCTGCTGACCACCGGAAAGCTGCGCTGGCAGATACTGCATCCGTTGCCCTAATCCAAGCCGCTGCAACAGCTCTTCGGCTCGTTGCCGATGCAGGGTAGATGGCTGATCGGCGTAAATCGCCGGAACCTGCACATTGGCTGCCGCACTCAGATGCGAGAGCAAATGAAAACGTTGAAAAATGAAGCCGAAGTGCTCGCGTCGCAACGTCGCCAGCTCATCGCTGCTCATTGAGAAGACGTCGGCGCCATTGATGCAGTAGCGACCGGCAGAGGGGCGGTCCAGACATCCGAGAATGTTCATCAGACTGGACTTGCCGGAACCGGACGGCCCGATGATGGCCACCATTTCACCGGCACCAATGGTCAGATTCACATTACGAAGTACTTGCGTCCTCGCCTCGCCATCAGCGAACCAACGCTGCACGTCCTCCAGGCATAACAGCGGTATGACAGAGCGTGCTTCTTTCATCGGATCTGACGCAGAGCGCACAGGCTCGTTAAAGCTGTTCATTGCGGCTCCGGCTCTTCGCCGATGACAACCTCGTCATGCTCTTTGAGCCCTTCCAGCACCTGAACGTTAAGGTCATTGCGTAATCCGGTTGTGACCAGCACTGTCTGCGGCTGGCCCCCTGTCATTCGGCGCACTTCGTAGCGGCCGTCAGCGGCGCGCCGACCCAGCGCGGCCACCGAGACCGTGGTGACTTTCTGTGCTGATTCAAGCAGAACACTGACCTGTGCCGTCATCGAGGGACGTAACGAACGGTCGTCATTCGGCACGTCAAACAGCGCATTGTAATAAACCGCTGCGTCTGCACCGCCGCCAGTCGAGCCGCTCGCTCCCTGCGACTGTTCCTGCCGGGCAATGGACTCGGGCGCCGGTTCAACTGCACGAATATGGCTTGTGAAGCGTCGGTCTGGATTGCCCAGAATATTGAACGACACCATTTGACCAGGCTTGACTCGAACTACATCGGCTTCCGATATCCGAGCCTCGACCGTCATACGGTCCAGCCGGGCAAGAATCAGCAATGTCGGAACACTCTGTGCTGACACGACCGTCTGGCCTTGTCTGGTAACTACGGCGATGACCTCCCCGTCCATCGGTGCGCTGATACGCGTGTAGCCCAAATTGACTTCGGCGATCCTGATTTCAATCTCTGCCTGGGAAATCTGTGCCGCCAAGGAAGCCAATTCCGCGCGCGAGCTTTGTAGTTGCGCCTCGGCTATTTCGAGATCGGCACGCGATCCAGCTTCACTGGCCACCAGGCTTTGCTTGCGACGAAAGTCCAATTGGTACTGGCGAATCATCGCCTGTCGGGCCTTGTACTGCGCCCGCACACTGAGCAATGCGGCTCGCGCTTTGAGCAGTTCATTCTGAGGTAGCAACGGGTCGATTTCAGCCAGCAACTGACCTCGGTGCACCGTATCGCCCAGCCCCGCCTTCAGGCTCTGGAGTTGTCCATTGACTTGCGCACCGACGCTCACTTGCTGGAAAGGTTTGACCGTACCGCTGGCCAACACGGTTTCTTCAATGTCTTCGATGACGACGGTCGCGGTGAGGTATTTCTTTGGCGCGGCGCCCCATTGATTACCCCACGAGACCCAGACCAGAAGAGCAGTCACGAACAGCGTTCCGAACGCAATTCGCAAGCGAGAGGAAAGAACCATGAATCGTTGCGTCCTTGTCAGCAGTTGGGCCAGCCGCTCATTGGGGCCCGGATTTGCGCGAGCAGGCAGATGAACCGGCTCGAGGAGACGGGTTCGTCAAGCATGACTGGCCCGGTGCTGCGCATTAAACAAGAAAGCCCCTCAAAAAGGGGCTTTGCGTTACAGCTTTTTACAAAACATCAATGTCAGGTCATCTGAATGATGGTCTGCATAATCGTGCTCTGCGTCGAAATGGTCTTCGCGTTCGCCTGATAGTTGCTCTGGCCCTTGATCAGATCGACCAGCTCATTGGTCAGGTTGACGTTCGACTCTTCCAGCGAGTTGGACTGGATGGAGCCCAGCGTGCCGGTTTCCGGAGCGTCATAACCCGGGATACCCGAAGCGAAGGTTTCCTTCCAGCTGGTGCCGCCGACAGCTTGCAGACCTTGCTCGTTAGTGAAGCTGGCCAATGCGACCTGGCCGATGGCCTTGTTCTGGTTGTTGCTGAAGTTAGCGAACAGGGTACCGGTGCCGTCGATGGTCAGGTTGGTGATCTGGCCGGTAGCGTAACCATCCTGAGTCGGGATCGTGCGTGAGGTGTCGGCGTTGTATTGGGTGGTGCTGGCCATGGAAATGGTCACGCCATTCGGGTTCGCCGCTGCGCCGTTAGGCGTAAATACGCCATTGGTCACGGTGCCTGGCTTCCAGTTTTTCAGGGTCAGGTCACTGCTGATGATCGGGGTAGTCGGGTCCGCCGGGTTAGGCGTGCTCACCTGAACCAGTTTGCCTGAACTGTCGAACGTCAGCGTCGAAGCCACCGGCGGCGTGGTGACAGGATTGGTACCGGTAGCATCCGGGTTGCGTCCATCAACCAGGGTGTAGACCTTCCAGACATTGTCGCCGGTCTTGACCATGTACTGATCCATGACGTGCGAGTTGCCCTGAGTGTCATAGATCGGCGTGCTGAAGGACTTGGTGTAAGTCTCAGGCTTGGAAGGATCGAACACGACGGCAGTGGCGCCAGTATCGATGATTTTCGGTGCCGACGAATTCAGGTTGATGCTCGAGGTCACCGCCGAAGTGGATTTCGGCGCGAGGTTCGAGGTATCGATCTTCAAGTCGGTCAACACACCGTTGAGGATCTTGCCGTTGGCATCCACACCGTAACCCTGCAGACGCGAGGTGTAGTCGGTATTGGTAATGAAACCTTGGTCGTCGACCTTGAACGTACCGGCACGGGTGTACGAGATCGAGCCGTTGTTGCTCATGGTGAAGAAGCCGGAACCGTTGATCCCCATGTCCAGCACGTTGCCAGTGTTGTTGATGTCACCCTGGGTGAACTGCTGGGACACATTGGCCAGGCGCACGCCGTTGCCGATCACTTTGGTACCGGTACCCAAACGAGTGGCCGAGTACACGTCTGCGAATTCTGCCCGCGAGGATTTGAAACCGGCGGTGGCGACGTTGGCGATGTTGTTGCCGGTCACGTCCAGTTGCTTGTTGGCTGCATAGAGACCGCTAAGGCCGATATTGAAAGACATATTCCACTCCTTTATGCCGGGTTAGTCGGCTCTATATACCAATGGTTTGTACTTTGGACAGGGCGACGGTGCCTTTGCCAGCCAGGTTGAGCATCAGCTCACCGCCGGTCTGGCTGATCGTCACGCTGTTGACGGTCGCTGGCAGGTAAGTCGCCAGGTCCGTCGCGGTGCCGTTGATCGGTGCGTTGGCCTTGAAGGTGTAAGTACCGACCGGCACCACGGTGCCAGCAGTGTCCTTGCCGTCCCAAGTGAAGCTGGCATCGCCGGCAGCGCGGCTGCCCAGGTCGATGGTGCGCACGGTTTTGCCGTCCTTGTCGGTGATGGTCACGGTGCCGCCGGCAATCGACGACGGCACGCTGACCGAACCGGTCAGACCTTTGCTCGGGTCATCGAGCTGGGCGGTGTTGGTCTGCACAATCACGTTGCGACCGACCAGCGACGACGCTTGCAGCGCCTGCGACGAGTTGTAGTTGCCGGCAAGGCCACTGACGGTGGAGTTCAGCGTGGTAATGCCTTCAAGGCTGCTGAACTGCGCCAGTTGCGCAACGAACGCGCTGTTGTCCTGCGGATCGAGCGGGTTCTGGTTTTTCAGCTGGGTGACCAGCAATTGCAGGAAAGCATCCTTGCCCAGCGCCTGGCCGCCGGTGGCACTGTTGGTCGCCGAAGCGATGCCGCCCGACGTAGTGCTGCTGGCCTTCTTCGACGAGTTGGCCAGGATGTCGTTCATGCTCAGGCTGCTGGTGGTATCCGTAACGCTCATGGCAGTCGCCCCTTATTACTGACCGAGGGTCAGTACCTTCTGCATCATGGTTTTGGCGGTGTTCATCATTTCCGCGTTGGTCTGGAACGAGCGGCTCGCGGAAATCATGTCAGCCATTTCTTCCACCACGTTGACGTTCGGGTAGTAGACATAGCCCTTGGCGTCGGCAGCCGGATGGTTCGGCTCGTAGCGCGCTTCAAGATTGCTCTGGTCTTCGACGACGCCGAGCACCTGCACGCCCTGCCCGGCCGCGTCCTGGTTCTGGAACAGCGAATTGCTGCCGCCGGCCTGGCCGCCCTGGAACATGGTGGCGAATACCGGATGGCGCGCGCGGTAGGTCTGGTCGATGCTCGACGAAACGGTTTCGGCGTTGGCGATGTTCGAAGCCACGGTGTTCAGGCGTGTGGTCTGCGCGCTCATGCCGCTGCCGGCAATGTTGAAAACGCTGGACAGGGACATGGATTATTCTCCGCGCAGGGCTGACACCAGCCCTTTGAATTTGCTGTTGAGCAAGGTGAAGCTGGCCTGGAAGCCGACGGCGTTTTCCGCGTAGTTCGACTGTTCCAGTTGAGCGTCGACGGTGTTCTGGTCGATCGAAGGCTGCATCGGCGTGCGATACATCAGCGACTCGTCGCCGTTGCCCAGCCCTTCAGCCTCGATGTGCCGGCTGTTGGTCATGTTCAGGGCAAAGTGGCCGCCGGTCTTGGTCTTCTCGGTCTGTGCTTCGAGCACTTTGGAGAAATCCAGATCCCGCGCCTTGTAGTTAGGGGTGTCGGCGTTGGCGATGTTGTTGGCCAGCACTTCGGCACGCTGGGCGCGGAAGCCCAATGCCTTTTCGTGAATGCCCAGCGCTTTGTCGAAGCTGATGCTCATGTCGGGAACCTTCAGGTGACCGGTTTTTCGTATCTGAGCTTTAGCAAGCGCCGTGCCAAATGAACAAATCCCCGTATTCCGGGGCTTTGCGCCGAACAGGCTAAGCGGCAATGCCAGAAAAGCGGCAACCGGTTACCGCCAGATGCCGCTTTTCTGCCGCTTGCCGTCCCATCACAGCCGGACAATTGTGGGAGCGAGCTTGCTCGCGAAGGCGGCGTGTCAGCCAATGCAAATGCAGAATGTGACGGCCTCTTCGCGAGCAAGCTCGCTCCCACAGGGATTGTTGGTGTTAAGAGAATTTCTTCGGGCATAAAAAACGGGAGGCCTTTGCGGGCTTCCCGTTTTTTGTATCAGCGCAAACCGCTTATTTCGCCTTGTAAATAATCCCCGGGCTGCACTGAACCATCTGGTAATGATCCGGCAATCCGTTCAGCGCTTCCGAAGCGCCAAGGAACAGATACCCGCCCGGCTTCAACGTGCTGTGAATGCGCAACAGGATGTCCTTCTTCACTTCGGCAGAGAAGTAGATCAACACGTTGCGGCAGAACACGATGTCGAACTTGCCCAGCGCCGCGTAGCTGTCGAGCAGGTTGAACGAGCGGAATTCCACCCGGCTCTTGATCGGCGCCTTGACCACCCAGCGCCCCGGCCCTTTCGGGTCGAAGTAGCGTTGCAGGCGTTCCGGCGACAGACCGCGACCGATCGCCAAGCTGTCGTACTCGCCGGTCTTGCAGTTGTTGAGCATCAGGCCCGACAGATCGGTGGCAACGATCTGCACGCCCATCTTCAACTGACCCAGGTTGCTGCGCTCGAACTCGTCGATCGACATCGACAGCGAGTACGGTTCCTGTCCCGACGAGCAGGCCGCCGACCAGATCCGCAGACGCTGATTGGGGCTGGCCTTGATCGCTTCCGGCAGTACCTTGTTCTTCAAGACTTCAAACGGATAGGTGTCGCGAAACCACAGGGTTTCGTTAGTCGTCATGGCATCGACCACCTGCTCGCGCAAACCGCTGCGCGGCTGGGTCTGGATGCGCTGCACCAGCTCACCCAGGGACTTGATGCCTTGCTGCTCCATCAGTTTGTTGAGACGGCTCGAGACCAGATACTGCTTGTTTTCACCGAGCAGAATGCCACAGGCTTTTTCCAGGAAGACCCGGAACTGTTCGAAATCCAAATTACCCGTAGACAATGATGCCGCCTCTTAAATCGTGTTGACCGCCAGGGGCAGAAGGCCCCTAGCTGATATCTGCTGCTTTGATCCGGTCGACTACCCGGGATGCGAGGTCATCAGGACGGAATTTGGCCAGGAAGTCATCAGCACCGACTTTCTTCACCATCGCCTGATTGAATACCCCCGACAACGAAGTATGCAGGATGATATGGAGCTTTTGCATGCGTGCGTCGCCGCGGATTTCCGCCGTCAGGGTGTACCCGTCCATCTCCGGCATCTCGATGTCGGAAATCATCATCAGGAACTCTTCTTCCGGCTTCTTGCCCTCGTCGACCAGCTTGCGCAGGTAATCCAGCGCCTGCTTGCCGTCGTTCAGCGCCACCACTTCGACACCGATGGTCTGCAGACAACGCGTGACCTGCTTGCGCGCCACCGACGAGTCATCGACCGTCAGCACCCGCAGCGACAACGCCTTGGTCTGCGTCTCGACATCGACCACGCCCACCGAAATCGCTTCCGGCGTCGGCGCCACTTCGGCCAGCACCTTCTCGACGTCGATGATTTCGACCAACTGGTTGTCGACCCGAGTCACAGCGGTCAGGTAGTGATCGCGACCGGTACCCTTGGGTGGCGGATGGATCTCTTCCCAGTTCATGTTGACGATGCGCTCCACCGAGCGGACCAGGAAACCCTGGGTCTTGGTGTTGTACTCCGTGATGATCACGAACGGACTGTTCTTGTCTTTCAACGCACCGGAGCCCGTTGCCATTGCCAGATCCAGGATCGGAATGGTCGCTCCCCGTATATTCGCTACCCCGCACACGACAGGACTGGATTTGGGCATCAACGTCAGGGACGGGCACTGCAACACTTCCCGTACCTTGAACACGTTGATCCCGTAGAGCTGCGGCCCGTCGAGACGGAACAACAGCAGCTCGAGGCGATTCTGCCCTACCAGTTGCGTGCGCTGGTTCACCGAATCCATTACACCAGCCATGCCCAGACTCCTACACCAACGCCAAGTGTTGTTGCGACGCACATTCATTGCTAAACGGCACGGCGCTTGCTTTTTAACTCGTATGAACGCTCAAACGACATTTTCCCGACGCCTGACATCCTCCCTTCGCAAAGGGCTTTGCGCGGTGTCCGCCGTTTGCTGCTTGCTTGCTGGCAGTCCTGCCCATGCAGATGCGGTTACCTTGCCTGATATGCTTATCGGCGTGACTCAGGGCTTTCTTGAATTCACCGTAGAAGACTATCTGGCTTCCAGTCAAACCGAAGGCCGCTACGAAATCGAAGTCAACCAGCTCGACCCGCGCATGCGCATGCCCATGTGCGACAAGGAATTGACAGCCACGCTGGAGAGCCCGGCACGCCCGCTGGGCCGCGTCACGGTGAAGGTTCGCTGCGAAGGCAGTTCGCCCTGGACGGTGTTCGTACCCGCTCAAGTCCGCCTGTTTCGCGAGATCGTGACGACCACTCGTCCGCTGAAACGCGCCGGCATTATCGAGCCGCAGGATGTGACCTTGCGCGAGCGCGACGTCAGCACGATCAACCAGGGTTTCCTGACTTCCGTCGACGAAGCGATCGGGCAGAAACTTACCCGACCAACGGTCGCCGATCAGGTCATCACACTGGTGCATCTGGAACAGGCCGAAGTGGTGCGCAAGGGTGACCAGGTGGTGATCACTGCGCGCAGCGGCACCCTTGCCGTACGCATGCCGGGGGAAGCGCTCTCCAATGGCGGCATGAAAGAACAGATTCGAGTAAAAAACCTTAATTCTCAAAGAGTTATCAAGGCGCAGGTGATTGCGCCGGGACAGGTCGAAGTGGCCATGTAAAAGCCTCGTGGAGAAAACTGGCGCCGATCCCGTCGCTTCCCTAAACTGTGCCGCAGCAGGTCTCGCAACGGCGCATGCAAGCTTATGGTTGATTGGGCCTAAAGTTTTTCAGGGGATAGCCGAAAACATGGCAAGCGTCCAAATTCCCAGAGGTTTTTTATCATGGTTATCGATTTCAACCGATTGAACAGTTCCTCGTCACTAACCGGCAGCACACGTACCAGCAACGCCAAGGAAAGCGCTGAAAACAGCCCCTCCGCGCCGCTGAATACCCAGGCCGAACAGGCCAATGTCGCCAAAAGCGGGGAGTCGGTACACCTCAGCAATGAGGCTCAACAGTTGCAGAAGGTCACTGACAAGCTGCGCGATCAGCCTGCTGTCGACAAAGCCCGTGTGGCCGAGTTGAAAGCCGCGATTGCCGATGGCAGCTATAAAGTCGACAGCAACCGTGTAGCCAGCAAACTGCTCAACTTCGAAGCCCAGCGCTAGGCTTTTGCCGGCGCCAGGCTTTTGGACGCTTAAACCCCAAGGCCAGCCATGCACGACACTAACTTATTGCAACTGATCAACGACGACTTTGCTCCAGCGCAACAATTGCTGGAGTTATTGCAAACAGAATCCCTCGCTTTGCATGGTCGTGACATGCCGTTGCTGGAAGAAATTCTGGCGACCAAGCAAGCGTTGATCATTCTGCTCGAGCAGCATGGCCGCAAGCGCAGCGAAATCCTCGCCAGCCTCAACCTGCCGACTGATCGCACAGGTCTTGAGCAACTGGCCAGCCAGTCGAGCATTGGCGACCAGTTGCTGACTCAGGGCGACGCCCTGACCGCGCTGATCGCCCAATGCCAGGCGGCCAACATCAAGAACGGCCAGTCGATCCAGATCCAGCAGGCGACTACGGCCAACCAGCTTAAGATCCTCACCGGCGGTGAGCCGCCAGCGCTGTACGACGCCAGCGGGACCTTTGCCAAACCGGTCAAGCCGCGAACGCTCAGCCAGGCATGAGCCATTCGCTGGCCCTGCACTATCCACTTGCGCAACATGCTGGCAAAATACTGGCCAGTCGTAGTCTTATTTTGTCTGGAGATTGAAGAACCGTGTCCAACACCCTAAGCGCGGATGATGCTCCGCAGCCTCCGAAGGTGCTCACCACGCCACTGGAAATCTCCAGCAACCTGCGCCAGCTGCAAGACAGCCACGATCCGCTGATCATCACTTTCCATGAACGCAGCCAGCGCTTTCAGAGTTACCTGATCAAGGTCGACCGCGAAACCGCAACGATCGCGCTGGACGAAATGATTCCACGCGACGGCGAGCGCTTCCTCCAGGCTGGCGAGCCGTTCAAGGTCGAAGGCTTTCATGACGGCGTACGCATCGCCTGGGAATGCAACGGCACGCTGAACATCGAAGAATCCGACGGCGACCGTTTCTACACCGGCGACCTGCCGAGCGAAGTGGTCTATCACCAGCGCCGTAACGCCTTCCGCGCTGCGTTGAAGCTCACCGATCTGGTCAGCGTTGAACTGGGCGGCGAAAAGCTCAAGGTTCCTCTGCACGGCAAGCTGCTGGATATTTCTGCGACCGGTTGCAAATTCCGCTTCGAAGGCGACATCACTGATCGCCTGCAACTGGGCCAGGTCTACGATCGCCTGATCGCCCCGCCGCTGTTCGGCAACCAGCCAACATCGGTCGAACTGCGCTATCTGCATTTCGAAGAAAAACTCAACATCACCTTCGCCGGGCTGCGCTTTCACAACATCAGTGGCCAGGCTGCGCGCAACGTCGAGCGCTTTGTTTACCAGTTGCAGCGTGAAGCACGGCGTTTCGACAAAGACGATCTCTGAGTCGCAGCGATCAAAAAAAAGGGCAGTCCTGTGCGGGACTGCCCTTTTTTTACGCGCCGATGTTTACGTGCGACTTAAGGCCGGCCACCACTGATATCTGGCGCTGGCTTGTCGTCATTGCCGCTGTCCAGTTCGGTTTCAACGACTGCTTCCGGCTGCGCTTCGGGCTCAGGCTCAGGAGTGACCGGCGCCGGGTCCTGGACCATCTGCTCCTGCACCACCTGCTCATCGACACGCGGGTCAAGCGCCGCCACCAGCGGCGAGCTCGACATGCTGTCCGGCATTGCCACGTGATGCAGCGGTGCGTCGTCGACCTGGTGCAGGTTGGTGACCGCTTTCGGACGAATCCGCCAGACCAGCACCAACGCGAAGAAACTGAAAAACGCATACAGGCTCTGACTGCCGAGAAATTTCATCAGCACGCCCGCCAGCAGCGGCCCGATGCTCGCGCCGACGCCGTAAGTCACCAGCAACATGGCGGTCAGCGACACGCGGCGATCGCCTTCGACGTGGTCGTTGGAAAACGCCACCGCCAGCGGATACAGGCAGAACTGCACCAGCGAACAGAAGAAGCCGACAACGAACAGCACCTCCAGCGGCACCTGCGGCATGATCGCCAACGGCAAAGCCGCCACCGCCAGAAACCCGGCAAAGCAGCGAATCAGCAGCGCGCGGTCATAACGGTCGGACAACCAGCCCAACGGCCACTGCACCAGCAGACCGGCAAAAATGCAGCTACCCATGAACAGACCGACCTGCTCGGTCGTCAGCCCCTGTTGCGATGCATACAGCGGCGCCAGACCGTAGAACGAACCAATGATCAGACCGGCGCCGAGCACCGTGCTCAGCGATTGCGGCACACGCTTGATAAAGAAGCGCGGCTCCATCGGCGCGGGGTGCAGAGGCGCCGGGTGAATCCGTCGGGTCAGCGTCACCGGCACCAGACACAGGGCAAAGCACAGCGCCACCAGCATCAGCAGTTCCAGGCCGAGGCCGGGGTGCATGACCAGAATCAGTTGGCCCAGCACCAGGCCCAGGTACGAGGCGATCATGTAACCGCTGAATACCAGGCCGCGTTGATTGGCATCGGCCTGCTCGTTGAGCCAGCTCTCGATGACCATGTACTGACACATCATGCCCAGACCGACGATCGTCCGCAGCACCAGCCACGCCGGCAGCCAGTCCACCAGCCCATGGCCGAGCACCGCCGCGCCGACGATCCCGGCACACGCCGAGTAGGCACGGATATGCCCGACCCGGGCGATCAGGCGATGGCCGATCTTGCCGCCCAGCACCAGACCGAAATAGTTGGCCGCCATCAGCGCACCGACCCACAGCCCGTCGACGTTGTCGGCAGCCAGACGCAAAGCCAGATAAGTAGAAAGAAGGCCTGAGCCGATCAACATCATCAGCGAGGCGAAATACAGCGCTCGAAAGGATTTCCAGATTTGGCGCATCGGCGTTCCGAGCGGCTCCTTGCAGTAAATACCGGGCGGTCAGAACGACTGCCCGGCAGCAGCGATACGTCAGGCCTGGGCGGCCAGCACACGGCGCTCCCAGGGAGTGATTTCATCAAAGAAGCTGGTCAACTCCATGGTCTTCGAAGCGATGTAGCCTTCGATGAACTCCGACCCGAACAGTTCCCTCGCCAACTGGCTACGTTTCAGACGCTCCAGCGCGGCGTGCAAGGTACACGGCAAGGCCAGATTATCCGGCACGGCGAACTCACCCTGGATTGCCGCGCTCGGCTCCAGTTCCTGTTCGATGCCGTGCAAACCCGCAGCCAGACTGGCGGCGATCGCCAGATAAGGGTTGGCGTCGGCGCCCGGCAGACGATTTTCGACCCGACGTGCGACCGGCGAGCTGGCGGGAATACGCAAGCCGGCGGCGCGATTGTCATGGGACCAGCAGGCATTGTTCGGCGACGCGTACGGATGACACAGGCGCTGATAGGAATTCACGTTGGGCGCAAACAGTGCGGTGAAATCGGCGAGGCCTGCCTGTTGCCCGCCGATGAAGTGGCGGAACATCGACGTCGGCTCGCCGTTCGAGTCAGTGAAGACATTCTTGCCGCTGCCGATCTCAACGATACTCTGGTGAATATGCATCGAGCTGCCCGGCGTATGCGCCAGCGGTTTGGCCATGCACACCACGTTCAGGCCATGCTTGAGCGCGACCTCCTTGAGCAGGTGCTTGAACAGGAACGTCTGATCGGCCAGCAGCAGCGGATCGCCGTGCAGCAGATTGATCTCGAACTGGCTGACGCCCATTTCATGCATGAAGGTGTCGCGCGGCAGGCCCAGGGCGGCCATGCATTTATACACTTCGCTGAAGAACGGCCGCAGACCGTTGTTGGAACTGACGCTGAACGCCGACTGGCCATCCTCGCGACGGCCGTCGAGGCCGACCGGCGGACGGAACGGCTGAGTCGGATCGGTGTTCGGTGCGAAGACAAAAAATTCCAGCTCGGTCGCCACCACCGGCGCCAGACCGTGCGCGGCGTAACGGGCGATGACCGCTTTGAGCTGACCACGGGTCGAGAGACTTGAGCTCCCCCCGCTCAGTTCGTCGGCGTCGCAAATCGCCATGGCACGCGGCTCGTCGCTCCAGGGCAAACGGTGAATCTGCGCAGGATCGGCAACCAGCGCCAGATCGCCGTCATCGCTGCCGTAGAACCGCGCCGGCGGATAGCCGCCCATGATGCATTGCAGCAGCACACCCCGCGCCAACTGCAAACGCCGCCCCTCGAGGAAACCCTCGGCGGTCATCACCTTGCCCCGTGGCACACCGTTCAGATCCGGGGTGACACATTCAATCTCATCAATGCCGGTCAATCGCTGCGCGAGTGAACCCTGGCCATCGGTTGTCATGACGCAATCCTTGTTGTTATGCGAGCCGCGAACGGCGACCCGGACAAAATAGGCTGCGGCTGTTCGGAATATCAAGCAGCGTCAAACAAAAAGCCTGTCACGGCAGGTAGAGGCTGAATACCCCTCCACCCAACGGCCCGCCATTGCTGATTTCGGTGCGCCCTTCCACGCCGTTGCGCTGGTGCAGCGCGGCGATGCGATTGGCGAAATACAGACCGAGGCCGGTGCTGCCGCTGCTGTGATTGATGCCCTGCACATAATCGGCCTGACGCTCGAGCATCTCTGCTGGATAGCCGTCGCCGTCGTCGTTGATGCTCAATACCAGTTGCCCGGCTTCATCACTGACAGTAATCAGCAGCGACTCGCGGGCGTAACGGATCGCATTGTTGATGCAGTTGCCGAGCACCGAGGCGATCAGCTCGCGATCGAAGAAACCCAGCGGGCTCAACGGATCGACTTCATAGGTGGCGATGATGCCGCGACTGGCAAACACTTCCTGATGCGCGGCCAGTTGCGCCTCAATGAAATCGTCGAGTTCGTGATACGCCGGCTGGAGCGGCAACTGATTGACGCCGAGTTTGTACAGCCCGAGCAACTGCACGAGCATGCCGTTGAGGTGGGCGAACTCGAAGTCGATCACGCCCTGTTCCGAGCCGTCGCGCAGCTCTTTCGGCAGACGCGCCAGCCATTGGCTGTGCGCCTGCATCAGCATGGCCAGGGAGTTCTTCATGTCGTGGACGGTGGAGGCAATCACCGTGGAAAAATCCAGCGCCGGATCAATTGGGTTCATTCGCCAAACGCCTTGCTTTTCAGCTTCTGATAACGCGCAAACCGCGCGTCGGTGTCGGGCATCAGGCCCACCAGTTTCAGGCAGGCCCGACATTCTTCCAGCTCCGCCGACGGCACACTGGTGTCGGTGCCGTGCAGCAGCGACTGGGCCAGGTTCAGCGCAATACTGATGTTTTTCGGTTGCAACTTGAGCGCCTTGCGGAACACCTCGCGGGCCTCGACCAGATTGCCGGTCTTGTACACGCGCACGCCCTGGCGGTTGAGATCGGCCGCAGCGTTGCTCGAACTGAGAATCGTCGGATCGTCGGTGAGCTTGGCAATGTCTTTCATCACCGCCGGGTCATCCCCGTAAATCTCCGCGCAGCTCTTGAGCATCGAAGTGCCCGCCTCGGCCTGACCGAGCATTTGCAACTGCTTGGCCACCAGCAACGCCGCCTCGGGGCTCATGAATTGCTCCATGCCATCGAGGCGCATCAGTGCTTGTTCGGTGAGTTTGTCAGCGGTTTCAGCGTCGTTGAGCAACAGGCTGGTGGCCTTCATCAGCCGCGCGCGAATTTGCAGGCCGGGATCGCTCGGGTTCTCCTTGGCCACGGCACTGAGGGTGGTGTTGATCTCCAGCCGCGTGCGCGTGTCGAGGCCGCGATCGCTGCCCTTGCTGATCAGCGCATGAGCCAGGCCGAGATTGCTTTCCGGGTCCTTGAAACGCGACTGCGCGCCCTGCGCCACGGCCTGACGATAAGCGCGCGCGGCGGTTTCGAAATCTTCGTTGGCCATCGCCAGTTTGCCGAGCAAAGCCTGACGGCGCACCGCCAGCGGCGACAGGCGAATCGCTTCTTCGAGCACCCGCTGCGCGCCTTTGCTGTCGCCTTCGGCCACCAGCACATCGGCCATGCCGTCATACAGCGCCGGCATCATCGGGAACACTTTCAAGGCCTTTTCATAGACCTCTTTGGCCTGCGACACCTGCCCGCGCTTGAACAGCAACTTGCCCAATCCAGCGAAGGCCCACGGCAACGGCCGGTCGGCAATGATGCCGTCGTAGAGCCGCTCCAGCGCTTCGTTCTGGTTCATGTCGCGCAGGGCGTCGGCGCGGTAGCGCAGGCACAGCGGCGAATAGCGGATGTCCTGTTTGCACAGGGCAATGCAGGCATTGAGCACCTCGACCGGCTTACCGCGATCGAGGGCCTGCAGAATCGGTTTGAGCAAGGTCTTGCGTTGCTCCAGACGCTCAAGGCGCTGGGCCAGCCCGGAACGGTTGAACGGCTTGGTCAGGTACGCATCCGGCTCATGCTCCAGCGCACTGAGCACCATCGCCTGACTGGTCTCGGCCGTGACCATGACGAAAACGGCTTCGTGGCTGATGAGCTTTTCCGACATAAGGTCTTCGAGCACCTGCTGGCCATTCTTCTTGCCGTCGCCGAGGTGGAAGTCCTGAAGAATGAAATCGTAGGACTTCTGCGAGCACATCTTCAGCGCCTGCTCGCCAGTGTCGGCAGTATCGACATCCTTGACGCCGAGCTCACGCAACATCGAACGCACGGAACTGCGGAAATCGGAAAAATCATCGACGATCAGAAAGCTTTTTTGGTGATACGACGACATCGAAGATTTCCAGGCAATTGAAGAAAACGAACCGAGGCGATTTCAGGCGCGCAGATGATAGCTGGAGGCCATGCGCCATCAAGCGATTTCGCTGGAGTCTGAACTCACCGTTCGGGTTATCGGCCAAAAATGCCCGGGCCTGAGGGTGGTGCTTCAAGAATGTTGCCTGGAGTATTACTCTGCGCGCCTGCTCAAGGATTTTCATAGGGACTGAATCGTGTACATCAAGGGACGCTACATCCTGTCGGCCTTTTTGCTGCTGTTTATCCAGCCAATGAGTGCGGCGGCAATGGACTGCACCAAAGCGGCGAACGACGTGGAAAACACGATTTGCGCGAATAAACCGCTTTATGAGCTCGACGCGCAGATGGGCACGCTGTATCGCCAACTGATGACATCTGCCACAGCGACGCAACCTGCGCTCAAGCGCACCCAGCGCGCCTGGCTAAAAACCCGCAATGCCTGCGCAGTCGATGTCGCTTGCCTGGATGGCAGCTACCGCCAGCGCCTGCAAGCGTTGCAGGCACAATGGACGCAAGCCGCAATGTGGCAGCCGGACGCCGTGGATCTTCAGGCGATGAACGATCTGCAGGAAAGCATTCGTGCCGAGAGCAAAAACCACCCGGAATTTGCGCTGGAACATGCCTTGGCCGCACGGGCTTTCGAGTCTTCGCAGACATCGTTCGAGGGCGATCCAGTCGACAGCTACGGCGAGCAAACCAGCTTCCCCAAGTCGCGTCCCGAAGGCGTGAGCGAGGACGAATGGAAAGCATTGAACGCCTCAAGCATCGACGGCGCCGCCGAGACCGGACGGTCTTCCTACGCACTGCTGGATCTGGACAATGATGGCCAGCGCGACCTTATCGTCGACACATACGCAGGCGGCACCGGCTTGTTCACCTACGTGGAAACCTGGCGCCGCACGGGCGAGCGGTTCGTCAAAAGATCGGTCGAGCCGGAAAGCTCGCTGTTCTACACCAACGACCGTGGCGCTAATCAGGCAATCAGCTGGATCAGGCTTCACGACAGAATTTATGCCGCTTACCGAAACGGCGCCTATGGTGTCGATAATCTTTACCTGCTCAATCCGCTGAAGATCAACCATCAGGTACCGACGGTGTCCGTGCGTTACGCTTACTCCCTGCAAGTGCCAACCACGCAACATACGGAAGACGGCACCAGCACCTATGAGCTCGAAGCGGATTTGCGCGCGGCACTCGACCACGCCATCACTCAGGCAATGAAAGTCGCATCGGGCTCAAACCCTGACGCGCCCCTTTGCCCCATTCCTCCGACGGGCGCCGGCGAAGACGATTACTACAGCTACGGTCCAGGGCACTACACCATCGAAAAGATCGCCGATTTGCCGGTAATGATCGGCGGCGAATGCTACATCGGGGCGCTGATTGACTGGTTCGGCAGTTACAGCGAAAAGACGGGATTATTCGCTCAACTGGCCGTGCGCAAGCCGGGCGTAGAGGCCAGCGGGACTACCTACGAAGTCTTCGGCCGTCGGCATGTAACCGAGGTCAGCGGGAGCCTTGGCAAAGTCGAAATCAACGACGACTGACAACCCATCATCACGCCGGCAAATTAATCGGCACGGTTGCCAATCACCGGATGTCAAAAACACAGGCAGCACATTTGTCCTTCAAAAGTGCAGGCAGATTCGCAAATGAGGTTTATTCTGCTCAATTACCTGCGCCCCCGGACGTCCGCGATACGCTTGTAACGCCACAAAAAAAGGCCGAAGTGATGACCTCGAAAACCCCTGCCTCGCCCTCTGCGCCCGAACGCAAGGACCTGACCCCCAGCCACCTGAATTTCCCGGTGGTGGGCATCGGCGCCTCGGCGGGCGGCCTGCAAGCAATCAAGCTGTTTTTCGAGCATATGCCGAAGGACAGTGGCATGGCGTTCGTGATCATTCTGCACCTGTCGCCCGATCACCAGAGCATCGCCGACCAGATCATTCAGGAATCGACGCGCATGCCGGTGCTGCAAGTGACGCAGCCGGTGCCGATCGAAAAGAACTGCGTGTACGTGATTTCTCCGGCGCACTCGCTGACGATGAATGACGGCTACCTGCGCGTCAGCCCCGCTGGCTCACCGCACGCGCGCCACACTGCCATCGACCTGTTCTTCCGCGATCTGGCCGATGTGCATCGCGAGCGGGCTTTTTGCCTGGTGCTTTCAGGCACCGGTTCCGATGGTGCGGTGGGCTTGTCGCGAATCAAGGAACAGGGTGGCGTGACGCTGGTGCAAGTGCCGGAAGACGCCGAGTTCGACGGCATGCCGCGCGCCGCCATCGAGACGCGCATGGTCGATCTGATACTGCCAGTGGTCGAGATGCCGCAGAAACTGATGGAGCTGTGGCGCAACTCTCAGAACATCAAATTACCCAGCGCCAATGATCCCGACTTGAAAGCCTTGAAGCCTGCAAACGAACACGAAGCGTCGATCGCCGAACAACGCCTGCATGAAATCCTGTTGTACCTGCGCAGCAGCACCGGCCATGACTTCAAACACTACAAGCGCGCCACCGTGCTGCGCCGCATCGAGCGGCGCATGCAGGTCACCAGCCAGTCTGACCTCGGCGCCTATTACGACTACCTGCAAAATACCCCGGAAGAATCCAAGGCCCTGCTCGGCGATATGCTGATCGGCGTGACCAACTTCTTCCGTGACCGCGAAGCCTTCGAAGCCCTTGAGCGCGATGTGCTGCCGCAACTGGTGCAATCGGTTGCCGACTCGTCGGAAAAAGAAGAATTGCGCGTCTGGTCTGCCGGCTGCTCGACCGGCGAAGAAGCCTACAGCCTGGCAATCCTGCTCGATGATCAGATGCAGGTACAAAGCAGCAAGGCCAACCTGCAAGTGTTCGCCACCGATATCGACGAACGCGCGATCACCACTGGCCGCGCCGGCACCTATCCGCAAGCCATCGTCACCGACGTACCGCCAACACGCCTTCGGCACTATTTCGTCAAAGACGATGACCACTACCGGATCCGCAAGGAAATCCGCGAGAAAGTGCTGTTCGCCAAGCACAGCCTGTTGTCCGATCCGCCGTTCTCGCAGATCGACCTGATCGTTTGCCGCAATCTGCTGATTTACCTGGATCGCGAGGTGCAGCGGGAAATCCTGCAGATGTTCCACTTCGCCCTGCGCCCGGGTGGTTTCCTGTTTCTCGGCACTTCGGAAAGCGCCGATGCCTGCCACGAACTGTTCGCGCCCGTGGACAAGCGCAACCGCATCTTCCGCGCCAAGACCGGTACCGCGAACAGCCGCCGCACCCCGACCATGCCGCGTGGCGGTTACATGCGCACCAGCGTTTCCCGACCGCCATCGAAAGCCATCGAGCCCGTCAAGCTGTCGTTTGCCGATATCCACCGCCGCGCCATAGAACGCTTCGCCCCGCCGAGCATTATCGTCGACACCAACGCCGATATCCTGCATATGAGCGAAGCCGCCGGGCGCTTCCTGCGGCATGTCGGCGGCGAGCTGTCACGCAACTTGCTGACGCTGATCCTGCCGGAGTTGCGCCTGGAAATCCGCACGACGCTGTTCCAGGTGCAGCAAAGCAACCTCACCGTGCGCTCGCGTGAAGTGCTGCTCAAGCGCGAGGAGCGTCAGTACCGCATCACGCTGATTGCGCAGCCATACAAGGACGACGACTTCGACAGCGAGTGCGTGCTGGTGACCTTCGATGAAACGGAGATCGACGCGCACGAGCAGGCGTTGACCACGGTGCTGCAGACTGAAAGCCAAGTGCTCTCCAACCTCGAACGTGAGCTGCAACGCACCAAATTGCATTTGCAGGACACCATCGAACAGTCGGAAATCTCCAGCGAAGAGCTCAAGGCTTCCAACGAGGAGATGCAGGCGATCAACGAAGAACTGCGCTCGGCCACCGAAGAGCTCGAGACCAGCAAGGAAGAGTTGCAGTCAATCAATGAAGAGCTGTTGACGGTCAATTACGAGCTGAAGACCAAAGTCGAAGAAACCGACAAGATCAACGATTATCTGACCAATCTGATCGCTTCTACTGACATTGCTACGGTGTTCGTCGATCGCAGCATGCGCATCAAATGGTTCACGCCGCGCGCTACCGACATCTTCAGCATGCTGCCGGTAGACACCGGCCGTTCACTGCTGGATATCACCCATCGTCTGAATTACCCGGCGATGACCGAGGACGCGGCGCAAGTGTTCGAGTCGCTGAACATGATCGAACGCGAGGTCAACAGTACCGATAACCGCTGGTACATCGCCCGCTTGCTGCCTTATCGCTCCAGCGAAGACCACATCGACGGCACCGTGTTGACCTTCATCGACATCAGCAAACGCCGCGAAGCCGAGGAAGAGCTGCGCCTGGGCGAAGAACGCATGCGTCTGGTCGCTGAGAGTACGCGTGATTACGCGATTATCATCCTCGATGAAATGGGTGCGATCACCAGTTGGAACAAAGGCGCTGAACTGATCTTTGGCCACAGCAAAAACGAGGCCGAAGGTCAGTACTACGACTTCATCTTCACAGCCGAAGACCGTGCTGCCGGCATGGCTGAAAGTGAATTGTCCACCGCCCGCCAGCACGGCCGCTCGGAGGATGAGCGCTGGCATGTGCGCAAGGATGGCAGCCGTTTCTTCTGCAGCGGCGAGGTCACACTGCTCAGCGGCGATCGCTTGCAAGGCTATGTGAAAATCGCCCGCGACCTGACCGGGCACAAGCGCCAGCAGGATGAACAGAGCAAGGAACTGGCGCAGACGCGCAATACTGTGTCCCTGCGTGATGAGTTCTTCGCGGTCATGTCCCACGAACTCAAGCACCCGCTCAACCTGATCCAGCTCAACGCCGAACTGTTGCGCCGTTTGCCAATGATCCGCACCGCCGGGCCGGCGACCAAAGCGGTCAACACCATTTGCGATGCGGTGACCAGTCAGGCGCGGATCATCGACGACCTGCTTGATGTAGCACGGGTGCGCACCGGCAAGCTCAAACTGCAATTGGCGCGTGTCGATCTGAGCGCGGTTCTGCGTGACATCCACACGGTAGTGCTCAATGAGCAGCATGCCACGCGGATCGACCTGCAATTGCCTGAAGCACCGCTGATCATTCATGCCGACCCGACACGGGTCGAGCAGATCATCTGGAATCTGGTCAACAATGCCTTGAAGTTCACACCACCGAGCGGGCGCATTGAGTTGATCGCCAGCAAGAGCGGGAAAATGGCGCAACTGGACGTCAAGGATAACGGCGTCGGCATCGCTGCGGAAAACCTTGAACACGTCTTCGATCTGTTCGGCCAGGCGGAAAAACAGCACACCAACCATCAACGTGAAGGCTTGGGCATTGGCCTGTCACTGGTGCGGCAACTGACAGAAGCCCAGCACGGCACGGTGAAGGTTGCTTCGCCGGGGCTCGGCGCCGGTTGTACCTTTACCGTTCGCCTGCCGCTGTCGACTGATGTTGAAGAAACCGCTGCAACAGCCGAGGTTGAACCGGTTTCCGGCAAGCTCGATGGCTTGAGCATTCTGCTGGTCGACGATTCTCCGGAAGTGTTGGAGACCTTGAAGCTGCTGCTGGAGATGGAAGACGCCGACGTAACGGCCTTCGACCATCCCGTGGCAGCGCTGAAAGCCGCTGAGAGCACGCGCTACGATCTGATCATCTCCGACCTCGGCATGCCGGTCATGACCGGCTATGAACTGATGGCTGCCCTGCGCAAACTGCCGCTGGTGAAAAACGTACCAGCGATCGCCCTCACCGGTTATGGCACTCAGAGCGACATGCAGAAGTCCCGTGAAGCCGGGTTCGATCAGCATCTGGGCAAACCGGTGGCGTACG
>NZ_WBRZ01000389.1:0-3852 GCF_008923895.1 Pseudomonas sp. GXM4 | reverse complement strand
GAAGCGGCCCCCTGAATCCTTCAGTCATACCGCAATTGCAGTTTTAAGGGCGGCTGCGCCACCCAACGGGGATAAATCCCCTCGCCACAGGATCGGGGGCCATCTCAAAAATGAGCGGGTATCAGGCCATCAAGTGCAGATGGTTGTCCCAGAGCCCCGCCGGCAATTCCAGCGGCTTGGCCAGCAGCTGTTCCTGCCGGCAATCGTAGTAACGGCAACGGCCCTGACCCGAGGTCACGACAAAGCCATCCTTTACCGCTCCGACGCCGGCGCAATCCGGCAGCGGCGCATCGAGGCGCAGTTCGCCGCTGTCCAGATCCCAGATAAAGAAGCGATTGCCGCGCGGCGCTGTCAACGCGACCAGACGCAGGTCGCTGTGCACCGCGACGCTGGCGGTGTAGTGCCCCATCGCCTGCAACTGATCTTCCGCTACCGGGAACGCCACGAACGCTTGCCCGGGTCGCTTGATCGCCAACAGCTCCGAGCGCTCGTGGGACGGCCCCATGAATTGCTGGCCGGCGACGATGGTACCGTCACTGGCGATGCCCAGGTGGCGGACGCTGTTCATCTGCTGGGCGAGGGTTTCCTTGCTCAGCAACGTGCCGTCGCGCTGCATCAGCACCAGGCTCGGTTCCATGGCGTTGAGATTCATGTCGACGCGGCTTTCCGCCTCGGTGCGAATCCCGCCGTTGGCCACCACCAGCGTCTCGCCGTCGGGCATCCACGACACCTGATGCGGGCCGAGGCCATGGGTGGAAATCTCGCCCGTGTGCACCAGCCGCTCGCCTTCGAACTTGTACACGCCGAGCAGGCCACGGCCGGGATCGCTCGTGTCGTTCTCGGTGGCGTACAGGTATTCGCCGTCCTTGTGCACCACGGCGTGGCCGTAGAAGTGCCGGTTCGGCTGCGAGGTCACGGTCTGCAGCAACGTGCCGTCGCGCAGGTCGATCAGGTAACTCTCGGTTCCCGGACGTCGCGCAACGAACAGCGCCAGCGGCTGCGTCGGATGATTGATGATGTCGTGACAACGCTGGCCGACGTGGGTGGCGAACACCCGCGTACCGTCGAGCCGATAGCCGACGGCGTAATGCTTGCCGTCAGTATCGTCGCGCGCCGACAGCAGCAGCGGGCTCTGATCCTTGCGTTTGAACAGCGTCCAGCCGCCCAGCGTCACTGCTCCCAGCAGTGCACTACCTAAAGTCAGAACCTGACGTCGCAGCATGGCACTCGCCCTCATCAGTCACCGTCGTTGGCGTTGAAGCCCAGTTGGATGCCCAGCGCCTTGGCCAGCTCGCCTTCATGCAGGCGATGGACGACGTTGAGGCTGTCGTAGATATCGTTGAGTTGCTGGCGACCGGCGTCGTCTTCAAGCATTTCGCCGAGCGAACGCTGGGTGCTGTCGAACAGTTTCAGCGAAGCGGCGTAAGCGGCATCGATCTTGTCGGCCAACGGCTTCTGCTCGGCCGGCAGCAGACCGCGCAGGCCTTTGTTGTCGACGCCTTCCCAGACGGTTTTGGCGGCGGCAAGGCTGGCTTCCAGCGCCGTCAGCGACGACTGGCTGCGCCACGCATCCGCCTGGAATGGCTGCGGCACGCCTTTGCTCTGGCGGCCCATCGGCGTGCCGAGTTTTTTCTTCAGGGTATCCAGTGCCGTCACTTGTACGCGCAGCAGATCGGCGATCGCTTCGTGGGAGTCGGCGTAGCGCTGGTTGGGGAACTTGCTCATCTGCGCGAGCATGCCATCGGTATTGTTCCAGCCCTGCAGGATCTCTTCGGCCAGTTGCTTCTGGCGTTCGCCGATGGCGATCAGCAGCGGGCAGTATTTGGCTTTCTGCGCATCGTTGGCGACGTCAGGCTTGGCGTCGAAGAGGATGTATTCGTAAGCCGACAGTCCCTGCACCACGACGCTGGATTTGGCCAGCGCGGCGGCGTCGATCTGCGGCTGGGCGACGACCAGTTGCTCGACCTGACGGCCGACGAGGTTTTTCTTGTCCGGCCAGAACTGCACTTGCCACGAACGATTGCCTTCGGCCAGCGGACCGATCAGCAGCGGTTGCAGTTCGGCCCAGGCTTTCTGCGCGTGAAGGAAATCGGCACGGGCAGTTTCCAGGCTTTCCTTGCCCTGGCAATAGGCGAGGGCGCTGACCGCCAGTTGCCGGTCGGCTTCGACCCAACGGGTGTAGGTCGGCAGGATCACCGATTTGGCGATCGCCGCCGAAGTGACCGCTTGCGGGTCCTGCGGCGAGCAGGCGCCGAGGGCGAGCGCGGCAAGGCTGGTGAACAGTAACTTGGGACGGAACATGTCGGGCTCCCGATGTTTTTTCAGTATTTAAAGTGAGTTCAGAAACGCCAGCAACGCAGCGCGCTGCTCGGCATTGAAAGACAAAACCTGTTGCTGCACCGCCGTCGCTTCGCCGCCATGCCAGAGCACCGCTTCGAGCAGGTTGCGTGCGCGACCGTCATGCAAAAACTGGGTGTGACCGCTGACCGCTTGCGTCAGGCCGATCCCCCACAACGGCGGCGTGCGCCAGTCGCGGCCGGAGGCCTGAAATTCGGTGCGGTTGTCCGCCAGACCTTCGCCCATGTCATGCAGGAGCAAGTCGCTGTATGGACGAATCACCTGATTGGCCAATTCCGGTTCGGCGGCATCGGCGGCGGTGGTGTATTTCGGCGTGTGGCACGACTGGCAACCGGCCTGGAAAAACAGATTCTTGCCGGCCAGCACCTGTGGATCGTTGACGCCACGGCGCGCCGGCACTGCGAGATTGCGGCCGTAGAACAGCACCAGACGCAGGATGTTGTCGCTGACTTCCGGCTCGCCGTCCGGGCCATTACCGTTCGGCGCCTGTTTGCAGGCAGTCTGCGCCTCGGTGCAATCGTCGAACGGCCGCAGGCTGGTGGTCAGGCCCATGTCACCCGAGAACGCATGAACATTCTGTTGATTGAGATTCGGCTGCCCGGCTTTCCAGCCGAACCGGCCGATGACGGTCTTCTGCAACTGGTCATCCCAGACCTGGTTGGGCCGGCCGTTGATGCCATTGTTCTCTTTCGCCTGGGCGGCGGCGTTGGCGAGGATCGCTTCTTCGGGGATCGCTTCGAGCAGGCCCAGACCAATCATCGGCGGCGCCACCCGCGCGGAAAAACGCGTGTCCGGGTGCATCGGGCCGTAACCGAGTTGAGTGATCTGCAGGGTCGGTTTGCGCAACTCGACCTCGGTGCCGTCCTTGAAACGCACCTGCACTGGCGTGTAGTCGACCCGCACCTTGCCTTCCGGGACGACGCCGGGCACGGCCATGTCCTGGAACTGCCCGCCATACACCGGCTCCGGCACTACGCCGAGCTGTTCGATGACTTTGGCGTATTGCGGCGCGTCGGGAATCGACAGGCGCACCAGCATTGACACCGCATTGGATGCGTCAGGTGCCGGCGGATGCCCGCGACCGTCCTTGATGTGGCAGTTCTGGCAGGCATTGGTATTGAACAACGGGCCTAGGCCGTCGCGCGCCGTGGTGGTCGACGGCGCGATCACCCACGGGCTGCGAAAGAAACTGTTGCCGACATTGAAATCCACCCGCCGCGAGGGCGGCAGGTTGGCCGATGGCAGGGAGAAGGCGTTCTGATCGCTCTTGCGCACAGTCGCCGCACCGCCCGAACGCGCTTCCCCCGGCTCGGCCTTGGTGAAACGCGGGGCGTCATCGCAGGCACTCAGGCCCAGGGCCAGCAACAGTGCGGACAAGCGAAGCGGCAACGACAGCATCAGACATCCTGCAAACGGGCGAAAACAAAGGCGCAAAGTCTAACAGGGCGGGGGAGTTTGAATAAGAGGAATTATCGTTTGCTTGATGCAGCGCAA
>NZ_WBRZ01000388.1:0-3856 GCF_008923895.1 Pseudomonas sp. GXM4 | reverse complement strand
TGTGGGAGCGAGCCTGCTCGCGAATGCGCGGTGTCAGACAGATGTATTCAGCTGATCCAGCGCTTTCGCGAGCAGGCTCGCTCCCACGGGGCTTTGCGCTGTGTCAGATAGAGAAGGGATTACTCGGTACTGCCCAGCCCTTGCCAGTGCTTTAGGCCGATGAAGATGAAGCGCAGTTGCTGGGTGATCTTCGCCTGCGGGGTCAGATGCTCCGGCAAGGCCTCGGCGGGCGGGTCGATGATGTCGGGGAGGGTGGCGAACACCGATTTGACGATCAGGTCGGCCATCACGCTGAGGCCGGCCAGATCCAGATGTTGCAGCTTGGGCATCAGCGCCAGGTCCGCCGCGAGGTCGGCGCTGATGTTCTCCCGCAGGCGTCCGATCGCCTGGCGCACCGGCAGCGAGCCGCCGTATTGTTCGCGGGCGAGAAACAGGAATTGCGAGCGGTTGGCGTTGACCACATCAAGGAAGATGCGCACCGAAGCGTCGATGATGCCGCCCATGACGAATTCATTGTGGCGCACCAGGCGGATGGTCTCGCGGAAGGTCTGGCCGACTTCGCTGACCAGCACCAGTCCCAACTCGTCCATATCGGCGAAGTGCCGGTAGAAACCGGTGGGCACGATGCCAGCGGTCTTGCTCACTTCGCGCAGGCTCAGGCTGCCGAATCCTCGGCCGCTTTCCATCAGGTGGCGGGCAGCGTCCATCAGGGCGTTGCGGGTCTGTTGTTTCTGTTCGGCGCGGGGCAGCATCGCAGGGTGTGTTCTTCGGCAGGACAAGCGCCGCACTCTAGCAAATCGGCTTTGTCGGCGTCGAACGGGGAGTCATGCAGCGAGGGATCACAGAAGCTGAAAAGTCAAAAGCCCAATCCGCTGATTGGGCTTTTTCGCTGGGCCGTCATAGGCTCAGCTCACGGCGCTGTTGCGTTCGATCACACGGTCACCACCACCTTCGGCGAGGGCTTGACCTTGTGGAGTCTTGTCGTAGCCGTCTTCCACCAGACCTTTTTCTTCGAGACGATTGCGGCCGTTTTCGGCTACAGCCTGGCCTTGTGGCGTCTTGTCATAGCCATCTTCAACCAGACCTTTTTCTTGGAGGCGGTTGCGACCGTTTTCAGCCAGAGTCTGACCTTGTGGGGTTTTGTCATAGCCGTCTTCAGCCAGAGTCTGGCCTTGTGGGGTTTTGTCGTAGCCGTCTTCAGCGAGAGTCTGGCTGAACACCGAGTGGCTGTCTTTGACTTGCGGAGTGGCCTGATCGGCAGCGGGCAGGGCGAAAGCAGTGCTGGCTAGCATCGACAGGGTAAGGCTGAGCAGTAATTGGCGTTTCATGATAGTGGCTCCTTGGGAGGGCGATAAAGTGGGTACGAGGGCAATGCTACTCTCGATAAGTCGATATAAAAGTTCATAAACGCAATGGTAATAATCAACAGAATTGATTGTTCGGCGCGAAGGCTCTAGATCGCGCCTTTGCGGGCGACGGTTTTGCACCGTCGTGGGTATTTTCGACTCACTCGTGCCTCGCAAAAGTGCGGGTGGCGGTAACACTTCTCGACCGATCGGTCAGTTTTGCCAAGCTTTTTATGGCTTAAACTGCCTTTCAATTAAACCTGCGGGCCTTTCGTCAGTCACAGACTGCATAGGGGCCGCTTCGGTCTGCCGTTTCAGCTGTGCGTCGGGATGTTCGGCGTGCGGTCGTGATCAGGAGCTTTGTGCATGACGCGCACTGGAAAAATCTTCAGCTGGACCTTCGCCATCCTCGCGCTGCTGCTGGCAGCCTTGATTCTGATCATCGCGTTTTTCGACTGGAACCGGATCAAACCCACGATCAACGCCAAAGTTTCGGAAGAACTGCACCGGGCGTTTGCCATCAATGGCAACCTCGCTGTGATCTGGCAGCGCGAGCCGGAAGAAGGCGGCTGGCGCTCTTGGGTGCCGTGGCCGCACGTGGTCGCCGAGGATCTGAGTCTGGGCAACCCGGACTGGTCGAAACAGCCGCAGATGGTCACGCTCAAACGCGTTGAACTGCGCATTTCGCCGCTGGCCCTGCTGGCCCAGCGCGTGGTGATTCCGCGCATCGACCTGACCGAGCCGAATGCCGAACTGCAACGTCTGGCCGATGGCCGCGCGAACTGGACGTTCAAATTCGATCCCAAGGACCCGAACGCCGAGCCGTCGAGCTGGGTGGTCGATATCGGCGCGATCGGTTTCGACAAGGGCCACGTGACCCTCGACGACCAGACCCTGAAGACCAACCTCGATGTGTTGATCGACCCGCTCGGCAAGCCGATTCCATTCAGCGAGATTGTCGGCGACAAAGCGGCGAAAACCGCTCAGGACAAGGGCGGCGCACCGCAGGACTATGCCTTTGCACTCAAGGTCAAAGGCCAATACCACGGGCAGAACCTCACCGGGCAGGGCAAGATCGGCGGGCTGCTGGCCTTGCAGGACGCGAGCAAGCCGTTCCCGTTGCAGGCCCAGGCGAAGATCGGCGACACCCGTATCGAACTGGCCGGCACCCTGACTGACCCGCTGAATCTCGGGGCCCTCGACCTGCGCTTGAAGCTCGCTGGCGACAGCCTCGGCAATCTTTACCCGCTGACCGGCGTGACGCTGCCGGACACCCCACCGTATTCCACCGACGGCCACTTGATCGCCAAGCTGCATGACGAGGCCGGGGCGAAATTCACTTATGAAAAATTCAACGGCAAGATCGGCGACAGCGATATTCACGGCGACTTGACCTACGTGGCCAGCCAGCCACGGCCGAAACTCACGGGTGCGTTGCTCTCCAATCAGCTGCTGTTCGCCGACCTTGCACCGTTGATCGGCGCTGATTCCAACACCGAGCAAAAGGCCCGTGGCGGCGCGAGCAAGCAGCCGGCAGATAAAGTCCTGCCGGTCGAAGAATTCAAAACCGATCGCTGGCGCGCCATGGATGCCGATGTCGAGTTCACCGGCAAACGCATCGTCCACAGCGAGAAGCTGCCGTTCAACGACCTCTATACCCATCTGAAACTCAACGATGGCGAGCTCAGCCTGGAGCCGCTGCGCTTTGGCGTTGCCGGCGGCACCCTGGATGCGCTGATCCGTCTCAATGGCCGCACCGAGCCGCTGGAAGGCCGGGCGCGTTTGACCGCACGCAAATTCAAACTCAAAGAGTTGTTCCCGACCTTCGAACCGATGAAAACCAGTTTCGGTGAGCTCAATGGCGATGCCGACATCAGTGGCCGTGGCAACTCCGTGGCCAAGCTGCTCGGCGGCGCCAACGGCAATCTGAAGATGCTGATCAACGACGGTGCGATCAGCCGCGAGCTGATGGAGCTGGCCGGGCTCAACGTCGGTAACTACGTGGTCGGCAAGATCTTTGGCGACAAGGAAGTGAAGATCAACTGCGCGGCGGCGGACTTCGACATCAAGACCGGCCTGGCGACCACACGGCTATTTGTCTTCGATACCGAGAACGCGATCATCTACATCGATGGCACAGCGAACATGGCTACCGAGCAACTCGATCTGACCGTGACCCCGGAGTCGAAAGGCTGGCGTCTGATCTCGCTGCGCTCGCCGCTGTATGTGCGCGGCAAGTTCATCAAACCGGATGCCGGCGTCAAAGCCGTACCGTTGATGCTGCGCGGGGCGGGGATGGTTGCGCTGGGCGTGATAGCCGCACCGGCGGCGGGATTGCTGGCGCTGGTGGCGCCGAGCGGTGGCGAACCGAATCAATGCGCGCCGTTGCTGGAGCAGATGAAGCAGGGCAAGGCGCCGGTGACCGTTAAACCCAGCAAGTAATGCGGCGTCTCTGAAGGCGCCTTCGCGAGCAGGCTCGCTCCCACATTCGAACGCATTTCTTCAATTGA
>NZ_WBRZ01000387.1:0-3891 GCF_008923895.1 Pseudomonas sp. GXM4 | reverse complement strand
ACTTTGAACCCTGTGGAGCGGGCTTGCCCGCGAAAGCGGCTTCGAATTCACCACCTCGCTGAAGCATTCGCATTTCGCGAACGCCCTTTGCCGAGAGACGGCTGGATTCTCCGATCATCGTTCCTCTAGCCTTGGCGACATATTCCAAGAACAAGAGGTACCCCGCGATGACTGCCCCTTTGAGTGCGATCAAAGTGATCGAGATCGGCACCCTGATCGCCGCGCCGTTTGCCGCGCGCATGCTTGCCGAGTTCGGCGCCGAGGTGATCAAGATCGAAGCCATGGGTCAGGGCGACCCGCTGCGCAAATGGCGCAAGCTGCACGAAGGCACATCGCTGTGGTGGTACCTGCAATCGCGCAACAAGAAATCCCTGGCGCTCAATCTCAAATCCGCTGAAGGCATCGAGCTGGTCAAGCAACTGGCCGGCGACGCCGACGTGATCATCGAAAATCTGCGCCCCGGTGCGCTGGAAAAACTCGGTCTGGGTTGGGACGTGCTACATGCGCTGAATCCGAACCTGACCCTGGTGCGTATCTCCGGCTACGGCCAGACCGGCCCGTACCGTGACCGGCCCGGTTTCGGTGCGATTGGCGAGGCCATGGGCGGCATCCGCTACACCACCGGCAATCCCGATTCGCCACCGGCGCGAGTCGGCGTCAGCCTCGGCGATTCGCTGGCCTCGCTGCACGCGGTGATCGGCGCGCTGATGTCGCTGTTGCGGGTCAAGACCGGGCAGGGCGGTGGGCAAGTTGTCGATGTGTCGCTGGCCGAAAGCGTGTTCAATGTCATGGAAAGTCTGGTGCCGGAATACGACATGCTCGGCCATGTCCGCGAACGCAGCGGCGGCGCCTTGCCGGGCATCGCGCCCTCCAACACCTACCTCACCGCCGACGGCGCCTACGTGGTGATTGCCGGCAATAGCGACCCGATCTACAAGCGTCTGATGCACACCATCGGCCGCGCTGATCTGGCCGAGGCAGAAGAGTTCGCCCACAACGACGGCCGCGCGGCGCAGAGCGGTTTGCTCGATGCAGCCATCACACACTGGACCAGCAGCCTGCCAATCGACGAGGTACTGGCCGCCCTCGAAGCCGCTGAAGTGCCGGCCGGGCGCATCTACTCGGTGGCTGACATCGTCGCCGATCCGCACTATCAGGCGCGGGACATGCTGCTCGATGCCGAGTTGCCCGGTGGCGCAACGGTGAAGATGCCCGGCATTGTCCCCAAACTCTCGGAGACGCCCGGCGGGGTGAACTGGTCCGGGCCGAAACTGGGCCAGCACACCGACGATATTCTCGCCAATCTTGGCCTGACTGAACTCGATATCGAACGTCTGAAAGGCCAGGGGGTGGTGCAATGATCACTGACTATTCGCAAACCCTGATCGTCCAGGAAGTCTCGCCCCGCGACGGTTTGCAGATCGAGCCGACGTGGGTGGAAACCGCTGACAAGATCGCCCTGATCAATCAATTGTCACAGGCCGGATTCAGCCGCATCGAAGCCGGCTCGTTCGTCTCGCCCAAAGCCATTCCGGCCCTGCGTGACGGCGAGCAAGTGTTCAACGGCATTCAGCGTCAGCCGGGTGTTATTTACGTGGCGTTGATCCCCAACCTCAAAGGCGCGCAACGCGCACTGGCGGCGAATGCCGATGAGTTGAATCTGGTGATGTCTGCCAGCCAGACCCACAACCTGGCCAATATGCGCATGCGTTGCGAAGAGTCGCTGGCGGCGTTCGCTGACATCGTTGCGTTTGTCAGCGGCTCAGGTGTGCGCCTCAACGGCAGCATCGCCACCACGTTCGGCTGCCCGTTCGAAGGCCGGATCGATGAGGATCGTGTGCTGCAGATCGTTAACGCCTATCAGGAACTCGGCATTCAGGGCATCAGCCTCGCCGACACCACAGGCATGGCCAATCCGCGTCAGGTGGATCGCTTGGTGCGGCGCGTTTTGCAGCGGGTTTCGCCCGCCGATCTGACCCTGCATTTCCATAACACCCGAGGCCTTGGTCTGTGCAATGTGCTGGCCGCTTACGAGGCCGGCGCGCGGCGCTTCGATGCGGCGCTGGGTGGCCTCGGTGGCTGCCCGTTCGCACCGGGGGCGTCGGGCAACATCTGCACCGAAGACCTGGTGAACCTGTGCGCTGAAGTCGGCATTCCCACCGGGATCGATTTGCCGCTGTTGCTGAAGCTTTCGCGCGGCTTGCCGGCGCTGCTGGGCCACGATGTCCCCGGCCAACTGGCCAAGGCCGGGCGCAATTGCGATCTGCATCCGATGCCGACCTGAGACACACCAGTACCCCTTTGGGAGCGGGCTTGCCCGCGATGACGGCAGCAAATTCAACGAAAGCGTTAGCTGAACTGACGCCATCGCTGGCAAGCCAGCTCCCACACAAAAGCGCTCCACAGTGAGCGTCATCACCAGACAACAAAAACAATCGGACGCCCATCGGCAGTCCGCCTGGAGAAAATCTATGAGCCTCAACGTAATGGAGGCGGGCGTAAGTCCGTCCGTCGATCACGACGCCGAAAAAGCCCTGATCAGCAAAGTCGCCTGGCGCCTGATGCCGCTGATTATGGTCTGCTACCTGTTCGCCTTTTTCGACCGCATTAACATCAGCTTCGCCAAATTCCAGCTGCAGACCGACCTGAGCCTGAGCGACACCGCGTATGGCTTGGGCGCCGGGCTGTTCGTGGTCGGTTACGTGCTGTTCGAAGTGCCGAGCAACATGATGCTGTACAAGGTCGGCGCGCGGCGCTGGATCGCGCGGATCATGATGTCGTGGGGCGTGGCGACGGCGGCGATGGTCTTCGTCAACAGCGAATGGCAGTTCTATGCGCTGCGCTTCGTCATCGGTGCGATGGAAGCCGGCTTTGCTCCGGGCGTGCTGTATTACCTGACCCTGTGGTTTCCGCAGCACTTCCGTGGCCGCATCACCTCGATGCTGTTCCTTGCCTCGGCGTTTGCCGGGCTGGTCGGCGCGCCGTTCTCGGGCTTGGTGTTGCAACACCTTGACGGCGTGTTGCAGATGCGCGGCTGGCACTGGTTGTTCCTGCTCGGAGGCGTGCCATGCATCGCACTCGGTTTTCTGGTGCTGACCCAGCTCAAGGACCGCATCGAGGATGCGCACTGGCTCACCGCTGACGAGAAGAAATTGCTCTCCAGTCGCATCGCCCATCACGAGCCACACAAGAGCGGCGGCTCATTGCTCGCGGCGCTGAAGATCCCCGGATTCCTGACGTTGGGTTTGATCTACTTCCTGATTCAGGTCGCGTCCTACGGCCTGAATTTCTGGGCACCGCAATTGATCCGCAGCGCGGGCACCGAAAGCCCGGTGATGATCGGCCTGCTGACCGCCATTCCGTACATCTGCGGGGCGATCAGCATGGTGGTGATCGGACGCTTGTCCGACGCCACCGGTGAACGGCGCAAGTTTGTCGCCGGGCTGGTGATCGTCGGCGCGATCGGCTTCTTCAGCGCGGGAATCTTCGCCAGCCACACGACCTTCCTGATCGTCGCGCTCGGCCTGCTCGGCGCGGGCATCATCGCTTCGATTCCGAGCTTCTGGACCCTGCCACCGAAACTGCTGGCGGGCGCCGGTGCCGGCGCGGCGGGCGGGATCGCGGTGATCAATACCCTGGGGCAGTTCGGCGGGATCGTCAGCCCGGTCATGGTCGGACGCATCAAGGACCTCACCGGCAGCACCACCCCGGCGCTGTACGTCATCGGCGTCGCCGCGCTGATTGCGGCCGCTTTGCTGCTGTGGGGCTTGCCGCAGAAGTTGCGTACGCTGGACAAGTATTGAGATTGGCGGCGTTGGCGTTGGCGTTGGCGATGACGCTTTCGCGAGCAGGCTCGCTCCCACATTTGCAATGCGGATTGCCTGTGGGAGC
>NZ_WBRZ01000386.1:0-3898 GCF_008923895.1 Pseudomonas sp. GXM4 | reverse complement strand
AGCAGTGAAACGATGCATCGCCGATGGTAGTGTGGGGTTTCCCCATGTGAGAGTAGGTCATCGTCAAGATTAAATTCCGAAACCCCAATTGCGAAAGCAGTTGGGGTTTTGTTTTGCCTGCGAGAAATGTGTTCGCTTGATTTCTATGCAACAGCCCAGGGCATGGCTATTATGCGGGCCTCATTGTGAGGCGATACCTGCATGCTGACGTTGTTGAATCTACTGAAGGATGGACGATTCCATTCCGGACAGGACCTGGGCGTTGCCCTGGGAATAAGCCGAAGTGCTGTATGGAAGCAGCTACAACAGCTTGAAGCTGAACTTGGCCTGTCGATCCATAAAGTTCGCGGTCGCGGATATCAATTGTCGACGCCTCTGACGCTCCTTGATCCTCGTGAAATAACCAGGAAGATGCCTCAATGGCCGGTGCGTGTGTTCGACTCTGTTGACTCGACAAATGCCGAAGCTCTGCGCTCCATCAGTGACGGCGCGGCCGCGCCGTTTTTGGTGCTCGCGGAGCGACAATTGGCAGGCCGTGGTCGTCGAGGTCGTAAGTGGGTAAGCCCATTTGCAGAAAATCTTTATTACAGCCTTGTACTCCGCATCGAAGGCGGCATGCGTCAGCTTGAGGGATTGAGCCTTGTTGTTGGCTTGGCGGTGATGCAGGCCTTGCGAAACACCGGTGTGCCCAATGCCGGTTTGAAGTGGCCCAATGATGTTTTGGTGGGTAACAAGAAAATAGTTGGCATTCTGCTCGAACTCGTCGGCGATCCGGCGGATGTGTGTCATGTTGTATTGGGTATAGGAATCAACGTGAATATGCAGGTTGCCGATGAGGTCGACCAGCAATGGACTTCTATAAAACTGGAGTCAGGCAAAGCCTGCGATCGCAATGCTCTGGTGGTTGAATTGAGTAATCAACTCAAGACTTATATCAATAAACACCAGCTCAACGGGTTCGCAAGTCTGCAGGCAGAATGGGCGGAAAATCATCTGTGGCAGGGGCGTTCCGTGTCGTTGATCGCGGGTAACAGCCGTATCGATGGAATAGTGCTCGGGATTGATAACCAAGGCGGGTTGCGCTTGATTGTAGATGGTGTTGAAAAGGCCTTTAGTGGCGGAGAGCTCAGCCTGAGGTTGCGTGATGATTCTTGAGCTTGACTGCGGCAATAGCTTTATAAAATGGCGCGTGCTGGATGCGTCGGCGAGCGAGCTGGTCTCGGAAGGAGTTGTGGATTCCAATCAGGCTTTGCTTGAGAGCCTACGCATCATACAGTCACTCTCGCTGCGCAAGTGTCGTTTGGTAAGCGTCAGGACCAACGAGGAAACCAGCGCTTTAACCGAAATGCTTGAGCGCGAGTTCGGTATTCCTATCTCGTGTGCGAAGCCCGCTCGCGAGATGTCTGGTGTTCGAAACGGCTACGAAGACTATGAGCGTCTGGGGCTTGATCGCTGGCTGGCGATGCTTGGCGGCTTTCACCTGGCTGCCGGGAGTGCTTGTCTGGTTCTCGACTTCGGTACCGCGGTTACTGCCGATTTTGTCGGGCCTGACGGTGAGCATCTCGGTGGGTTCATTTGTCCAGGCATGCCTTTGATGCGAAACCAGCTTCGCACCCATACCCGTAAAATTCGTTATGGTGATGACGCGGCAGAGCGCGCCCTTTCCAGTCATGTCCCGGGGCGTACCACCGTGGAAGCGGTGGAGCGCGGTTGTTCTTTGATGCTGAGGGGCTTTGTTCTCACTCAATTAGAGCTGGCTCGAGCGTACTGGGGAGAGCAATTCACCGTCTTTATTACGGGAGGGGATGCCGAGTTGGTTAAAGGCGTCGCGCCTGACGCCAGGGTTGTGCCCGACCTGGTTTTTGTCGGCTTGGCGATGGCGTGTCCCTTGTCCTGAGGTTTATATGCGTTGGTTGTTCCTGCTCCTAGTGGTTCTCAATGTTTTTTACTATGTCTGGCATCAGCAGGAAGCGCCCTTGCGAGCCAAAGATGTAACGCCCCTTAGTCTGTATCGCGGTTCGCAGCAGGATATCCGTCTACTGAGCGAAACTGCTGGTGAAGGCGGGAGAGGGCAGGTGGTGCCGCGTCAGCAGTGTCTTTTTCTTGGTGGATTTTCTGAAGAGGATTCAATTGCCATGCTGCAACAGCGCCTGGTGGCGATGAGGGTCAATGCTCAATCCGTGCCGAAAGATGCTGCAGGAAGCGGTTACTGGCTTGCAGTTGCGCCGGATGGCCAGCGTTTGTTGGGCGATCAGCAGTTGCAAAACCTTTCCAAGGAATTCAATGAGTTAAAACATAAAATAATGCTGTGCGAAGGGGTTGCACCTGCTCAATAGTTTGCATAGAATGGCGCCCGCTCCACAGCGAACACCTTAAACGGGATTCGAAGTGAAGCGTGTCAACGCAGCTAACCTCAGGTTTTTAAATGAGAAAATGCTTGACAGGGGTTTGGCATGATATAGAATGCCGGCCTGATTAGGAGGGGTTCCCGAGCGGCCAAAGGGATCAGACTGTAAATCTGACGTCTACGACTTCGAAGGTTCGAATCCTTCTCCCTCCACCAGATTTAAGCGTGAGCTGCAGGCTCCGCGGGTATAGTTTAGTGGTAGAACCTCAGCCTTCCAAGCTGATGATGCGGGTTCGATTCCCGCTACCCGCTCCAAGTTTGCAGGTTGTGCAAAAGGGTTTTGCTCTTGTAGCTCAGTTGGTAGAGCACACCCTTGGTAAGGGTGAGGTCAGCGGTTCAAATCCGCTCAAGAGCTCCATATAACAAGGCAGATATGAAAATATCTGCCTTTGTTTTAATGGTTGATATTGTTTGTCTAATTTCTTCTGTAGAGGGTGATATCGATGGCTAAGGAAAAATTTGATCGTTCCCTGCCCCACGTCAACGTTGGGACCATTGGTCACGTTGACCACGGTAAAACCACTCTGACTGCTGCTCTGACTCGCGTTTGCTCCGAAGTTTTCGGTTCTGCAATCGTTGACTTCGACAAGATCGACAGCGCACCAGAAGAAAAAGCTCGCGGTATCACCATCAACACCGCGCACGTTGAGTACAACTCGAAGATCCGTCACTACGCTCACGTTGACTGCCCAGGTCACGCTGACTACGTGAAGAACATGATCACCGGTGCTGCTCAGATGGACGGCGCTATCCTGGTTTGCTCGGCCGCTGATGGTCCGATGCCGCAAACCCGTGAGCACATCCTGCTGTCCCGTCAGGTTGGCGTTCCGTACATCGTGGTCTTCCTGAACAAGGCTGACCTGGTAGACGACGCTGAGCTGCTGGAACTGGTTGAGATGGAAGTTCGTGACCTGCTGTCGACTTACGACTTCCCGGGCGACGACACTCCGATCATCATCGGTTCGGCTCGTATGGCGCTGGAAGGCAAAGACGACAACGAGATGGGTACCACTGCCGTCAAGAAACTGGTTGAAACTCTGGATGCCTACATCCCAGAACCAGTTCGTATGATTGACAAGCCATTCCTGATGCCAATCGAAGACGTGTTCTCGATCTCGGGTCGCGGTACTGTTGTGACTGGTCGTATCGAGCGCGGTATCGTTCGCGTTCAGGATCCGCTGGAAATCGTTGGTCTGCGTGACACCACCGTTACTACTTGCACCGGTGTTGAAATGTTCCGCAAGCTGCTCGACGAAGGTCGTGCTGGCGAGAACTGCGGCGTTCTGCTGCGTGGTACCAAGCGTGACGACGTTGAGCGTGGCCAGGTTCTGGTCAAGCCAGGTTCGGTCAAGCCGCACACCAAGTTCACCGCAGAAGTTTACGTTCTGAGCAAGGAAGAAGGCGGTCGTCACACTCCGTTCTTCAAAGGCTACCGTCCACAGTTCTACTTCCGTACTACTGACGTGACTGGTAACTGCGAGCTGCCAGAAG
>NZ_WBRZ01000385.1:0-3909 GCF_008923895.1 Pseudomonas sp. GXM4 | reverse complement strand
GGTTGACTCAATTCCCATGACCGTTTCGTCTTCCGAAAGCGAAGTCCACTGTCAACTATGACAGTGGACGAGGATCGGTACATGGAAGAGGCTGTTACCTGTCAGCCTGATCCTCACAAGGATTCCCCGATGAAACGATCAATCATCGCAGCCGGATTTTTGTCGACACTTCTCCATGCAGCAATGAGCTGGAGCAACGCGGCAATCCCACCAGAGCCTTTGTATGATCCCGATGACATGGTCATCAGCACCGATCCCGAACTACTGACTCCCTCGATAAAACGCCCCATCACAGGCGTTCAAAAGGTATTGCTGGTGGTCGGGCACTGGTCAGGCGAACCGGGCCTGGACTCCGGAAAAATTGCTGAGCAAACTTTCTCAACGCACTGGAATTCATTGCGCTCCTACATCCTCGCTGCCTCCGGCAATAAACTGAAACTGGAAGGCACACAGATCGAGGCAGATTTCGGTCCAAAACCTGCAACATGCACCGCTTCAGGCAGTCTCGAGGCAGGACGCAAAGCGGCCCGTGCACAAAACATTGATCCCGCAGGTTTTCCATTCCTCTTTGTGGCGGTCCCCTGTGGCGGCGGCGCAATCGCTACGGTGCCGGGAAACTGGATTTGGGTTAAAGGTATGCCGGGCTCACCGCATACATGGAAGCACGAATTCGGCCACAATCTGGGATACCCACATGGCGGCACTTATACCAAATGTCCGGTGAGTAACGACGTTGTTCAGGCTCCTGAAGAGTGCAGCCCGATCGGGTATGGTGATACTGGAGACTCGGTATCGGGTGGCGGAACACTCTATCCGGCAATCAACCGGTGGTTTTCCGGCTGGCTAGATGACTCGCAAGCCGCCGTGATCAGTAAGACAGGTCTGTACCGCCTGGGGGTATTGGGTAAGGAAGGGCCTCAACTTTACATGATCAATCGGCCCACAGAACCTCAGTTGATAGCGCTTGAGTACCGCCAGCCCACACCATTCGACGAATTTTCTCCCACCGATAATCGCGTGACCGGCGTCTGGATCAGGTACTCGTCACTGAACGGGACGGTGCGCAACGTGCAATTGGATGCCTCGCCAGAAACTGCCACAACGAACGATCCTACCCTGCAGCCAGGACGGACGCTGGAAGACGCGACGGCAAGAATCAAAATCAAAGTCTGTGCGACGGATAAGGCTGGTGCATCGCTCGCAATTGCAATAAACGGACAAGGCCTCCCATATTGCACAACGACAGTCGTGCCACCGCTGGTCATGACACCCGAGCAGAACGCTACAACAACGCTGAAACCTTTGATCACTGGAACGGCGCGACCGGGAGCAACGATCAAGGTAGCAGAAGCCGCAACCCCGGAGACTTTCTTCGCAACAGCTATCGCGGATGTACAAGGCAGGTGGTCAATAACCCCTCCTACCGATAGGCCATCAGGCCCCAATGCACTTGTGCTTCGGCAGTACTTTGGCGACAGAGTCTCGGGGCCGTCCGAGCAGCGTTTATTCAACGTTGTTGATATCGTGGATGTGCCTCCCCCGGTTATCTCTAGGCCAGTGGAAAACGCTGACTCCGGTTACAACCCATTGCTTTCAGGCACAGCATTGCCTGGCGCCCATATTCGCGTAACCCGCGTTTACGGCCCTTACGAAGTACTGGCGGAAACAGACGCTGATGCCTATGGCAAATGGTCAGTGCGAAGTGTCTGGACATTACCCTCAGGGCCTTTTTCCATGACAGCCTGGCAAAGCATTGATGGTAAGCGCTCGCCGTGGAGTGCCAATAGAACAATCAAGGTAATTGATACGCTCGACGCGCCAATCATAGAAACCCCACTAGAGGGTAGTGACAGTGGTCAAAACCCTCTGCTCTCCGGCAAAGCTCTTCCGGGCGCACATATCCGTGTGTCCAAGGTCTACGGCCCTTACGAGGTACTGGCGGAAACAGACGTCGATGCCTATGGCAACTGGTCGGTGCAAAGTGTCTGGACTTTACCCGTCGGCCCGTTTTCCATGACTGCATGGCAAAGCATTGACGGTAAGCGCTCGCCGTGGAGTGCCAATCGAAAAATCACGGTAACTGACGCACCCGCAGCGCCTGTTATCGACACACCGGTGGAGGGCAGTGAAAGCGGCCAAAATCCGCTGCTCTCGGGAAAAGCGCTGCCGGGTGCCCATATCCGGGTCACCAAGGTTAACGGCCCTTACAACATACTGGCGGAAACAGATGCCGATGCTTACGGCAACTGGTCGGTGCAAAGTGTCTGGAGCTTACCCGTCGGCCCGTTTTCCATGACTGCATGGCAAAGCATTGACGGTAAGCGCTCGCCTTGGAGTGCCAATCGAAAAATCACGGTGACAGCCAGCCCTTAACTGTAAAAGCTCCTTCGTTCAAATGGAGGGGCTCTTTGTTAAGTTTCATACTGTAGCCCCTCACCCCAACCCTTCCCCGAGGGAGAGGGAGCCGATTGGGGGATGCTCTAGAGATACATCGATCTGAAAGTGCTTTATTGAATCCATAATCGACACGGTCTCTCAGGTCGATGTATGGCGGAATACACCTCGGTCAGTCCCCTCTCCCAATGGGAGAGGGGGAAAGTGATCCAGCAGAATCACTGCTCCAGCTTCTGCGGCGTCTCCTCCCCCATGCAGCGCACAGCCTTTTTCTGGCCATTGATCAACACACCGGTCAGGCCTTTCTGCTCGGTATCAAACAACACCAGCACGCCATCAATGCACTGCGCCACTTGCGGCGCAGGCGTCAGCGAGACTTTGTAGTCCTCGCCCGGCACGGTCTTGAGCATGGTGAATTCGCTGAGCAACAGCGCATCCTCCGGCTTGGCGAAGTGCAGGTAGCCGTAGTACCACAGCGCCCCGACGGTGCCGAGGATGCTGCAGATACCCGTGATGATCAGCGGGATGGCGTTACGTTCTTCAGTCATTGCGGACTCTCATCTTCGGAATTCGGGGCTTTCGGATAATTGGGGATTTCGCCGAGGCGGCGCAGGCCGTCGAAGTGTTCGGGATCATCGAGGTAGCGCAGCATGACCTGACGCCACACCGGGTCGCCGAAGGTCTGCACATGACCACCACGGGTCAGCTGCAACACGCGCGGCGGCGGCGCTGCCTGATACAGGCGAATGCCGTTGACCATCGGCACCAGCGGATCGTCGATGCTATGGAAGATCAGCTTCGGCACGCCGGTCAGCTGCGCCATCGAGTTGATTGCGCTGTCGCCGTCCGGCACCAGCCACGACAGCGGCACTTGCAATGGCCAGGTCAGCCACGAAGTGCTGAGGGCGAATTGGCCGACACTGCGATAACTGGCCGGCACGCCATCCAGCACCAGGGCCTTGAGTTGTTTTTGCCGCTCCGGGTGCTGCGCCAGCCAATGCACCGACATCGCGCCGCCCAGACTCTGCCCGAGCAGCACCAGCGGTTTGCCTTTGACCTCGGGCGCGTTGTCGAGCCAGGCGAACGCGGCGTCAATGTCCTGATAGATCGCCGGCAGGCTCGGCTTGCCCTCGGACAAACCGTAGCCGCGATAGTCGACCAGCAGCACCTGATAGCCGTTCTTCGGCAACCACCAGCTGCCGCCCAGATGCATCGGCAAATTGCCGCCGTTTCCGTGCAGATGCAGGACCGTGCCTTTGACCTCGACGCCAGGTTTGGCCGGCAGCCACCAGGCGTTGAGTTTCAAGCCATCGGCGGTGATCAGGGTGACGGTGCGGTATTCGAGTTTGGCTTTGTCCGGGGTGAAGATCTGGCCCGGTTCCGGGTAGAACAGCAGCGAACTGCAACCGCTGAGGGTCAAGAGCAGGCAAAGGATGCCGAGGATTCTCATCCGGTGAAACCTCGCAAGAAATGGGCAGACAATCGATTCAGAGAAAAACAAATAACCCTGTGGGA
>NZ_WBRZ01000384.1:0-3923 GCF_008923895.1 Pseudomonas sp. GXM4 | reverse complement strand
TCCCACAGGTTTTGTGGTGACCAACGATGTTCATTCCACCCCGAATCCCTGTGGGAGCTGGCTTGCCAGCGATTCGGTCGGCACATTCACCGCCTTCTTTGACTGACCCACCGCAATCGCTGGCAAGCCAGCCACAGATTTGTGTGCCGAATCACAAAGCCCGGTCAGCCTCGGATTTCTCTGTGGGAGCGAGCTTGCTCGCGAAGGCGTCAGGTCAGCCACCTCCACATTGACTGACACACCGCATTCGCGAGCAGGCTAGCTCCGGCAGTGCGTCTACACTTCTGAAACCCTTTTGGGAGCGAGCTTGCTCCCAAAAGGGTTTCAGTGAAATCAGGAGTGGCTGATGTCTTCCAGCGTTGCCCTGCGGTTGCCGTCCATTGATGGCTTGTTGCGTCACCCGGCGTGCGCGCCGTTGGCCGAGCGTTACGGCCGTGATTCGTTGCTGACGGGTCTGCGTCAGTTGCTCGATGAGCTAAGGCCCGGCGTGGTGAGCGGGCAATTGGCAGCTGTGGAGATCGGCCCCGAAGTGCTCGCCGGCCGCGTCGGCGAACGCCTGGCGCAACAACAGCGCGGCCAGGTGCGCCGGGTATTCAACCTGACCGGCACGGTGCTGCACACCAATCTCGGTCGCGCCTTGCTGCCCGAAGAAGCCATCGAAGCAGTGCAAATGGCCGCACGCTATCCGCTCAATCTCGAGTTCGATCTGGCCAGCGGCAAGCGCGGTGATCGTGACGATCTGATCGAAGGCCTGATCCGCGAATTGACCGGTGCCGAAGCGGTGACCGTGGTCAACAACAATGCCGCTGCCGTGCTGCTGACCCTCAACAGCCTCGGCGCGCGCAAGGAAGGCATCATCTCGCGCGGTGAACTGATCGAAATCGGCGGCGCCTTCCGCATCCCCGACATCATGGCCCGCGCCGGCGTGCGCCTGCAGGAAGTCGGCACCACCAACCGCACCCATGCCCGCGATTACGAAGCGGCAATCGGCCCGCGCAGCGGGTTGATCATGCGCGTGCATGCCAGTAACTACAGTATCGAAGGCTTCACCGCGCGGGTGCCGACTGCGGAACTGGCCGAGTTGGCGCACGCTCATGGCTTGCCGTTGCTGGAAGATCTGGGCAGCGGCAGTCTGCTCGACCTGACGCGCTGGGGCCTGCCGGCGGAACCGACGGTGCGGCAGGCCTTGCTCGATGGCGCCGACATCGTCACCTTCAGCGGCGACAAATTGCTCGGCGGGCCGCAGGCCGGATTGATTGTCGGGCGCAAAGAACTGATCGCGAAGATCAAGAAAAATCCACTGAAACGCGCGCTGCGGGTCGACAAGTTGACCCTGGCCGCGCTGGAAGCGGTGCTCGGTCTGTACCGCGACCCTGATCGCCTCGCCGAGCGTCTGCCGAGTCTGCGTCTGCTGACCCGTCCGCAAGCCGAGATTCATGCGCAGGCTCTGCGTTTGCAACCGTTGCTCGCCGATGTCTTGGGCGAGATCTGGCAGGTCAGTGCAATCGAGGCGTTGGGCATGATCGGCAGCGGCAGCCAACCGGTGGCGCGTCTGCCGAGCGCGGCGCTGTGTTGTCGCCCGCAAGTGTCCAAGCGCTGGCGCGGGCGTTATCTGCTCAATCTCGAAGCGGCGTTGCGCGGTTTGCCGATCCCGGTGCTCGGGCGAATCGGCGACGATGCGCTGTGGCTGGATCTACGCCAGCTCGACGATGAGCCAGCGTGGCTGGCGCAGCTGGCGCAATTGCAGGTCGACCGGTGATCGTCGGCACGGCGGGGCACATCGACCACGGCAAGACTTCGCTGTTGCAAGCGCTGACGGGACAAACCGGCGACCGCCGCCCGCAGGAGCGCGAACGCGGCATGACCATCGACCTCGGTTATCTCTACGCCGAGCTAGAAGCGGGCGCCGGGCTGACCGGCTTCATCGACGTGCCCGGCCACGAAAAATTCACCCACAACATGCTCGCCGGCGCACAGGGCATCGATCTGGTGTTGCTGGTAGTCGCGGCCGACGACGGCGTGATGCCGCAGACCCGCGAGCATCTGGCGATCGTCGAACTGCTAGGCATCCCGCGCGCGCTGGTGGCGATCACTAAATGCGACCGGGCGGGAGCGGGCAGGGTGGAAGAGGTGCAGCGCCAAGTGCTCGATTTGCTGGCGCCCGGACCATTTGCTGATGCGCCGATTTTTACTGTGTCGAGCGTGAACGGGCAGGGCGTCGATGGATTGCGCGCGGCGTTGTTGCAGGTGCAGAACGAGGTGCAGGCGCGCGGTTGCGAGGGCGGCTTTCGCCTGGCGATTGATCGGGCGTTCAGCGTCGCGGGTGCGGGGATTGTGGTCACGGGCACGGCGTTGTCGGGCACGGTTGCGGTGGGCGACAAACTTGTCTTGGGGCCTGCGGGCAAATCGGTGCGCATCCGTGGCCTGCACGCGCAAAACCAGGCCGTCGAACAGGCCTTCGCCGGCCAGCGCGTGGCATTGAACCTCAGCGGCGATCGTCTGGAATTGGCGCAAATCCACCGTGGCCAATGGCTGCTGGCGGACTGGCTGCACGCCCCGACCCAGCGCATCGACATCGACTTTCAGCTGTTGCCCGGCGAGCGCACCTTCGAACACTTCCACCCGGTGCATCTGCATCTTGGCACCCAGGATGTCATCGCCCGCGTCGCCTTGCTGCAAGGCCCGCGCCTGAGTCCCGGCGAGCGCATGTTCGCGCAATTGCTGATCAACGCGCCGGTGCAAGCGGTGAAGGGTGATCGGCTGATCCTGCGCGACTCCAGTGCCCAGCGCTCCCTTGGCGGCGGCGTTGTCCTCGATCCATTCGCTCCGGCGCGCCAACGCCGCAGCCCGGAACGGCTCGCCCAACTGCAAACCCTCGCCCTGAGCGTCAGCCTCGAACAGGCCTTGCCGGCACTGCTCAACCACAGCCCCGGCGGCATCGACCCGCAACGCCTCGAGCGCCAGTTCAACCGCCCGCGCGCGCAGTGGACGCTGGCAGAAAACATCCGCCTGATCGAAACCCGCCAAGGCCCGCTGCTGTTCAACGTGCAGCGCTGGGGCCAGTTGAAATTCACTTTGCTCGAACAACTGGCGCGATTCCACGAACAGGAACCCGACCAGATGGGGCCGGACCGCGATCGCCTGCGCCGCTTCAGCGCGCTGGCACTGGAACGCTCGACGTTAATCAGCCTGCTCGACGAACTGCTCAACGCCGGCTCCATCCTCGCCAGCGGCCCCTGGCTGCACCTGCCCGACCATCAGGTGCGCCTGAATGTCGACGACGAAATCCTCTGGCAGCAATTACAGCCGTTGTTCGAACAGGCCGGTTTCGACCCGCCGTGGGTGCGCGATGCCGCGAAAATGCTCGGCGAAGACGATGCCAGTGTCCGCCTGCTGTTGCGCAAACTTGCCCGCCTAGGCCTCATGCACCAGGTGGTGCGCGACCTGTTTATCAGCGACATCGTCCTGCGGCAAATGGCGGCGCTGCTGCTGAAACTCGCCGAAGAAAATCCGTCGATTCAAGTGACAACCTTCCGCGATGCGCTAGGCTTGGGACGCAAACGCTGTATTCAGTATCTGGAATATTTCGACCGACTCGGCCTGACCCGCCGCCTCGGCGAATCCCGCCAGATCCGCCCCGACAACGCGCTGGCCAACGCCTGCGCACCCTGAGTTCAGGAAGACAATCGCGCCCGGTGGCGCGGCCGGGCTTCAAACCCGGTTGGGGACGGCATCCGTTCCCGGGCAGGTTCGACTCCGGCTGTCTTCCGCCAGTTTCCCCAAAGCAAAAGATCGCAGCCTTTGGCAGCTCTTACATCGATTTTTAGGAACTGCCGAAGGCTGCGATCTTTTGGTTCTGAATGCCGGAGAAAGTGTTCTAGCCCCATAGCTCGCTGTCTTTTAAACATCATCGTTAAAATAAA
>NZ_WBRZ01000383.1:0-3932 GCF_008923895.1 Pseudomonas sp. GXM4 | reverse complement strand
GCAAATTGCTTGGGTGTTATATGGTCAAGCCTCACGGGCAATTAGTATTGGTTAGCTCAACGCCTCACAGCGCTTACACACCCAACCTATCAACGTCGTAGTCTTCGACGGCCCTTCAGGGAACTCAAGGTTCCAGTGAGATCTCATCTTGAGGCAAGTTTCCCGCTTAGATGCTTTCAGCGGTTATCTTTCCCGAACATAGCTACCCGGCAATGCCACTGGCGTGACAACCGGAACACCAGAGGTTCGTCCACTCCGGTCCTCTCGTACTAGGAGCAGCCCCTCTCAAATCTCAAACGTCCACGGCAGATAGGGACCGAACTGTCTCACGACGTTCTAAACCCAGCTCGCGTACCACTTTAAATGGCGAACAGCCATACCCTTGGGACCGGCTTCAGCCCCAGGATGTGATGAGCCGACATCGAGGTGCCAAACACCGCCGTCGATATGAACTCTTGGGCGGTATCAGCCTGTTATCCCCGGAGTACCTTTTATCCGTTGAGCGATGGCCCTTCCATACAGAACCACCGGATCACTAAGACCTACTTTCGTACCTGCTCGACGTGTCTGTCTCGCAGTCAAGCGCGCTTTTGCCTTTATACTCTACGACCGATTTCCGACCGGTCTGAGCGCACCTTCGTACTCCTCCGTTACTCTTTAGGAGGAGACCGCCCCAGTCAAACTACCCACCATACACTGTCCTCGATCCGGATAACGGACCTGAGTTAGAACCTCAAAGTTGCCAGGGTGGTATTTCAAGGATGGCTCCACGCGAACTGGCGTCCACGCTTCAAAGCCTCCCACCTATCCTACACAAGCAAATTCAAAGTCCAGTGCAAAGCTATAGTAAAGGTTCACGGGGTCTTTCCGTCTAGCCGCGGATACACTGCATCTTCACAGCGATTTCAATTTCACTGAGTCTCGGGTGGAGACAGCGCCGCCATCGTTACGCCATTCGTGCAGGTCGGAACTTACCCGACAAGGAATTTCGCTACCTTAGGACCGTTATAGTTACGGCCGCCGTTTACCGGGGCTTCGATCAAGAGCTTCGCGTTAGCTAACCCCATCAATTAACCTTCCGGCACCGGGCAGGCGTCACACCCTATACGTCCACTTTCGTGTTTGCAGAGTGCTGTGTTTTTAATAAACAGTCGCAGCGGCCTGGTATCTTCGACCGGCATGAGCTTACGGAGCAAGTCCTTCACCCTCACCGGCGCACCTTCTCCCGAAGTTACGGTGCCATTTTGCCTAGTTCCTTCACCCGAGTTCTCTCAAGCGCCTTGGTATTCTCTACCCAACCACCTGTGTCGGTTTGGGGTACGGTTCCTGGTTACCTGAAGCTTAGAAGCTTTTCTTGGAAGCATGGCATCAACCACTTCGTCACCCAAAGGGTAACTCGTCATCAGCTCTCGGCCTTAAGATCCCGGATTTACCTAAGATCTCAGCCTACCACCTTAAACTTGGACAACCAACGCCAAGCTGGCCTAGCCTTCTCCGTCCCTCCATCGCAATAACCAGAAGTACAGGAATATTAACCTGTTTTCCATCGACTACGCTTTTCAGCCTCGCCTTAGGGACCGACTAACCCTGCGTCGATTAACGTTGCGCAGGAAACCTTGGTCTTTCGGCGTGGGTGTTTTTCACACCCATTGTCGTTACTCATGTCAGCATTCGCACTTCTGATACCTCCAGCAAGCTTCTCAACTCACCTTCACAGGCTTACAGAACGCTCCTCTACCGCATCACCCGAAGGTGATACCCGTAGCTTCGGTGTATGGTTTGAGCCCCGTTACATCTTCCGCGCAGGCCGACTCGACTAGTGAGCTATTACGCTTTCTTTAAAGGGTGGCTGCTTCTAAGCCAACCTCCTAGCTGTCTAAGCCTTCCCACATCGTTTCCCACTTAACCATAACTTTGGGACCTTAGCTGACGGTCTGGGTTGTTTCCCTTTTCACGACGGACGTTAGCACCCGCCGTGTGTCTCCCATGCTCGGCACTTGTAGGTATTCGGAGTTTGCATCGGTTTGGTAAGTCGGGATGACCCCCTAGCCGAAACAGTGCTCTACCCCCTACAGTGATACATGAGGCGCTACCTAAATAGCTTTCGAGGAGAACCAGCTATCTCCGAGCTTGATTAGCCTTTCACTCCGATCCACAGGTCATCCGCTAACTTTTCAACGGTAGTCGGTTCGGTCCTCCAGTCAGTGTTACCTAACCTTCAACCTGCCCATGGATAGATCGCCCGGTTTCGGGTCTATTCCCAGCGACTAGACGCCCTATTAAGACTCGCTTTCGCTACGCCTCCCCTATTCGGTTAAGCTCGCCACTGAAAATAAGTCGCTGACCCATTATACAAAAGGTACGCAGTCACAGAACAAAGTCTGCTCCCACTGCTTGTACGCATACGGTTTCAGGATCTATTTCACTCCCCTCTCCGGGGTTCTTTTCGCCTTTCCCTCACGGTACTAGTTCACTATCGGTCAGTCAGTAGTATTTAGCCTTGGAGGATGGTCCCCCCATATTCAGACAAAGTTTCTCGTGCTCCGTCCTACTCGATTTCATGACTAAGAGATTTTCGCGTACAGGGCTATCACCCACTATGGCCGCACTTTCCAGAGCGTTCCGCTAATCTCAAAGCCACTTAAGGGCTAGTCCCCGTTCGCTCGCCACTACTAAGGGAATCTCGGTTGATTTCTTTTCCTCAGGGTACTTAGATGTTTCAGTTCCCCTGGTTCGCCTCTTGCACCTATGTATTCAGTACAAGATAACCATCTTATGATGGCTGGGTTCCCCCATTCAGACATCTCCGGATCAAAGTCTGTTTGCCGACTCCCCGAAGCTTTTCGCAGGCTACCACGTCTTTCATCGCCTCTGACTGCCAAGGCATCCACCGTATGCGCTTCTTCACTTGACCATATAACCCCAAGCAATCTGGTTATACTGTGAAGACGACATTCGCCGAAAATTCGAATTTCTCAACTAAGAGAACTCACAAATTTTACCTTAGCCTGATCCGTTACCAGTGAAAGTAACGTTCAGTCTATCTTTCTATCACATACCCAAATTTTTAAAGAACGATCTAGTCAAAGACTAGAAATCAACATTCATCACCGTCTCGGTGGAATGCTCATTTCTAAGCTTTCAAACTTCAGAAGCAGTAGTGGTGGAGCCAAGCGGGATCGAACCGCTGACCTCCTGCGTGCAAGGCAGGCGCTCTCCCAGCTGAGCTATGGCCCCGTATTTCTACAGGCGTTTCCCACACAAAATTGGTGGGTCTGGGCAGATTCGAACTGCCGACCTCACCCTTATCAGGGGTGCGCTCTAACCAACTGAGCTACAGACCCAATTTCGGGCTGCTTCTATCGTCTTCTTCAATGAATCAAGCAATTCGTGTGGGAGCTCATGCAGCAGCTGATGTCGTCGATTAAGGAGGTGATCCAGCCGCAGGTTCCCCTACGGCTACCTTGTTACGACTTCACCCCAGTCATGAATCACACCGTGGTAACCGTCCTCCCGAAGGTTAGACTAGCTACTTCTGGTGCAACCCACTCCCATGGTGTGACGGGCGGTGTGTACAAGGCCCGGGAACGTATTCACCGCGACATTCTGATTCGCGATTACTAGCGATTCCGACTTCACGCAGTCGAGTTGCAGACTGCGATCCGGACTACGATCGGTTTTATGGGATTAGCTCCACCTCGCGGCTTGGCAACCCTTTGTACCGACCATTGTAGCACGTGTGTAGCCCAGGCCGTAAGGGCCATGATGACTTGACGTCATCCCCACCTTCCTCCGGTTTGTCACCGGCAGTCTCCTTAGAGTGCCCACCATTACGTGCTGGTAACTAAGGACAAGGGTTGCGCTCGTTACGGGACTTAACCCAACATCTCACGACACGAGCTGACGACAGCCATGCAGCACCTGTCTCAATG
>NZ_WBRZ01000382.1:0-3936 GCF_008923895.1 Pseudomonas sp. GXM4 | reverse complement strand
TAGGAGCTGCCGAAGGCTGCGATCTTTTGATCTGTCATATTTCGGTCACGCGCCTGACTTAATCTCCCCGGCAATCCCCTTGGCTTGATTCGGTGCCGGCATGACCCTGCGTGTTCTCTGCGTTTTCCTGTTGAGTGGCTGGCTGTCGGTGTCCGCCGCCGCCCTGCCGATCCCCGAAAACGGCCCGGCATTGCGCATTCAGGGCTCCAACACCATCGGCGCCGAACTCGGCCCGGCGCTGGTCGAAGGCCTGTTGCAGGAACAAGGCCTGCTGAAAATCCACCGCGAAACCCCGGACACCGCCAACGAACAACGCATCGTCGGCGAGACCGCACAAGGGCAACGCGTGGTCATCGAAGTCGCCGCCCACGGTTCCAGCACTGGCTTCACTGCATTGAAAAACGCCAGCGCCGATCTGGCCGCCTCTTCCCGTGAGATCAAGGACAGCGAACTGCTTGCCCTGCAAGCCCTCGGCGATCTGAAAAGCCCGGCGGCCGAGCAAGTCATTGCCATCGACGGACTGGCGATCATCCTCAACCCGGCCAACCCGCTTGAGCAGTTGAACACCGAGCAACTGGCGCGGATTTTTGCCGGCGAAGTGAAAACCTGGGAAGAGCTCGGTAGCCGTGGCGGCGCCATTCATTTATATGCGCGGGATGATCAGTCCGGGACGTACGACACGTTCAAGGAACTGGTCCTGAGCCGGCGCGGGAAAAGTCTCAGCAGCGCGGCGAAGCGTTTCGAATCCAGCGAGCAATTGTCCGACGCGGTCAGCGCCGATCCGCAAGGTATCGGCTTCATCGGCTTGCCTTACGTGCGTCAGGCCAAAGCCGTGGCGATTGCCGACGGCGCCTCGCAAGCGATGCTGCCGCTGAACAGTCTGATCGCCACCGAAGATTATCCGCTGTCGCGGCGCTTGTTCTTTTATCTACCGCCGGACAGCCGCAATCCGTGGGCGCAGGCGTTGGCAACGTTCGCGCAAAGTCCACAGGGTCAGGCGATCGTCGCGACCAGCGGTTTTGTCAGCCAGACCGTACAAGCCATGAGCGTGGCGCCGAATGCGCTGATGCCCGAGGGTTATCAATCTCTCAGCCGGCATGCCCAGCGTCTGACAGTGAATTTCCGTTTTGCCGAGGGCAGCGCCAGTCTGGACAACAAGGCGCGGCAGGATCTGGCGCGGGTGCTCGACTATATAAAGCGCCATGGCAAGACCGAACGGGCGGTGACGCTGGTGGGGTTTGGTGATTTGAAGGATGACCCGGCGCGGGCCGATCTGCTGTCGAAGCTACGGGCGATGGCGGTGCGGCGCGAGCTGGTCAAAAACGGTGTGGTCATGCGCGAAGTCCGTGGCTTCGGCGCACTGATGCCGGTGGCGACCAACAGCGCGGATGAAGGGCGGATCAAGAATCGGCGGGTTGAGGTTTGGGTGTATTGATCCTGACGCCTGATCGTTCCCACGCTCCGCGTGGGAACGCATCCCGTGACGCTCCGCGTCACAGTGGACGCAGAGCATCCATGGCGGCATTCCCACGCAGAGCGTGGGAACGATCAGACTGGGGGGAATGTGAATGAGGCGACGCGGTGTTACTGACCGCTACGCATCATCTCCTTCGGCACATATTTGCCGATCTCGAACTTGCCGATCGCCGCGCGGTGCACTTCGTCCGGGCCGTCGGCCAGGCGCAGGGTGCGCTGCATCGCATACATATAGGCCAGCGGGAAATCGTTCGACACCCCTGCCCCACCGTGCATCTGGATCGCCCGGTCGATCACCCGCAAGGCCACGTTCGGTGCGACGACTTTGATCTGCGCGATCTCGCTTTTCGCCACTTTGTTGCCGACGGTGTCCATCATGTACGCCGCTTTCAACGTCAGCAGACGCGCCATGTCGATCTCCATCCGCGAGTCGGCGATCTTGTCGATGTTGCCGCCCAGACGGGCCAGCGGTTTGCCGAATGCGGTGCGGCTCACCGAGCGTTTGCACATCAGTTCCAGCGCACGTTCGGCCATGCCGATCGAACGCATGCAGTGGTGAATCCGCCCTGGGCCAAGGCGACCCTGAGCGATTTCAAAGCCGCGTCCTTCACCGAGCAGGACGTTTTCGTACGGCACCCTAACGTTATCGAACAGCACTTCGGCGTGACCGTGCGGTGCATCGTCGTAACCGAACACCGGCAGCGGCCGGACGATCTTCACCCCGGGGGTATCGACCGGCACGAGGATCATCGAGTGCTGGGCGTGACGCGGCGCGTCGGGGTTGCTAAGGCCCATGAAGATCAGAATCTTGCAGCGCGGATCGCAGGCGCCGGAAGTCCACCATTTCTTGCCGTTGATTACCCACTGATCGCCATCACGCACGGCACGGGCGGCCATGTTGGTAGCGTCGGAAGACGCCACATCCGGCTCGGTCATGGCGAACGCGGAACGGATCTCGCCGCGCAGCAGCGGCTCGAGCCAGCGCTGTTTCTGTTCTTCATTGGCGTAGCGCACCAACACTTCCATGTTGCCGGTGTCCGGCGCCGAGCAGTTGAACGGCTCCGGCCCCAGCAGGGAACGGCCCATGATTTCCGCCAACGGCGCATATTCGAGGTTGCTCAGGCCGGCGCCCAGCTCGGACTCAGGCAGAAACAAATTCCACAGACCCTCAGCCTTGGCCTTGGCCTTGAGCTCTTCCATGATCGCGGTCGGCTGCCAGCGATCGCCCTCGGCGACCTGGCGTTCGAACACCGCTTCGGCCGGGTAAACGTAAGTGTCCATGAACGCAGTCACGCGCTCACGCAGTTCCTGAACCTTGGGCGAATAAGCGAAATCCATGGGTAGTTACCTTCTCGGGCAGAGGTTGTTCAAGTCATGCAATCGATGCTAGAACAGCGCTGATCATTTACCTAGCCTATTCTCGGCGTGTATAAACATTCATCACCAATATATGATCCGCTGATCGTCAGCGCCAAAACACTTGCACTTAATAACAAGAGAAGCCGCGTTATGAATCTGAGCAAGGTCGACCTGAACCTTTTCATCGTCTTCGACGCGATCTACACCGAAGCCAACCTGACCCGCGCCGGGCAGATTGTCGGGATCACCCAGCCGGCGGTGTCCAACGCGCTGGCGCGGTTGCGCGAAACCTTCAACGACCCGCTCTTCGTGCGTACCGCTCAGGGCATGGTGCCCACGCCGATGGCGCAGAACATCATCGGCCCGGTGCGCAACGCCCTGTCGCTGCTGCGCGTATCGGTGCAGGAAAGTCGCATCTTCAACCCGGCGCAGGCGGTCAAGACCTACCGCATCAGCATGACCGACCTGACGGAAGCAATCATTCTGCCGCCACTGTTCCAGCGCCTGCGCCGCCTCGCGCCAACGGTGATCATCGAAAGCTTTCTGTCCAAGCGCCGGGAAACCACCAAGGAACTCGCGGCCGGGCGTCTGGATTTCGCCGTGGATGCTCCGCTCAATACCGACCCGCAGGTGCGCCACGTCAAGCTGATGGACGACCGTTACGTCTGCGCCATGCGCAAGGGCCATCCAATGGCGGGCAAGGAAAAACTCAGCCTCGATGACTACCTGTCGCTGACCCACATCCATATTTCCAGCCGCCGCAGCGGGCTGGGCTATGTCGATCTGGCGCTGGGCAAAATGGGCATCCAGCGCAAGATCGCCCTGCGCTCGCAGCACTATCTGATGGCCTCGCAAGTGATGCAGCAGACCGACATGGTCATGACCGTGCCGGAACGCTTCGCCCGCCGCCATGATTTGCAGTCGTTCAATTTGCCGGTGAATGATGTGCCCTCGGTGGAAACGCATTTGTACTGGCACGAAAGCACCGACCAGGACCCGGCCAACCGCTGGATGCGCGAGCAGATGATCGAGTTGTGCCAGCAGGTGACGGCGCAGGAGAAGAAGCTGGAGAAGCAGGCGGTCTGAGGAAAATCAAAAGAT
>NZ_WBRZ01000381.1:0-3956 GCF_008923895.1 Pseudomonas sp. GXM4 | reverse complement strand
GTTGTTGACTCAGGATCAGGTAACCGCACTGGAAACCCTGCTCAACGTCAGTTTTCCAAAGGGCCTCGAATACTTCATGGGCACCTGCGCCACATACTGAATGAACAATTCACAAACAAAGAAAAACCCCGACCAGTCACCTGATCGGGGTTTTCATTTGCCCAGCTTCCCGCTTAGTGCGAAACGCGGCTGGTTCCGCCAACGGTGGAGATCCGTACCCGCTCGCCAACGCGGAATACTTCATTTTCCTGAACCTGCTGCACATAGGCGCGCATGCTGCCGTCGTCTTCGCGGACGGTGATTTCCACGCCCTGGGTGCGGGTCAGGCCTTCTTCGGTGGCCGAGCCAAGCAGGCCGCCGGCCACTGCGCCGATGACCGCAGCAACGATGCTGCCCTTGCCGCCGCCGATGGCGCTACCGCCGACGCCGCCGACCACTGCGCCTGCTGCGCCGCCGATCGGGGTCTTGGTGCCTTCGATTTTTACCGGGCGCAGGGATTCGATGGTGCCCATGCGAATCGTCTGTACACGACGCGCTTCGTCACGGGAGTAGGAGTCGCCGGTGAGGCTCGATTGGCAGCCGGTCAGCAACATCGCCATCGTCGAAAAGGAAGCAACCAGCAGAACAGACTTACGCATAGCATCAACTCCAAAAGAACATGTGTTCATTAAACCCCGTGGCCTGGCGCCTGTCACGACACCATCCGGATAAAATTGGCTTCCATTCAGGCCTGGTACAGATGCCCGCGAGCGTCCACTCAAGGTAGCGTCAAATCAGCGATCCTGCGCCATCCGCGTTTATCTCGCTCGGTAGACTGCTCAGGGTGCCAGTCGTTCCAGAATCCACTCGGTGCCCTGGAGGCGGTAGTTGAGGCGATCGTGCAGGCGGCTCGGCCTGCCCTGCCAGAACTCGATACGCTCGGGCAACAAGCGGTAACCACCCCAATGTTCCGGGCAGTGCGGCTGGCTGTCGCTGAAGCGTTGCTCGGTGGCCTTGAGCAAATCCTCCAGTTCGCCACGACCGTTGATGACCCGGCTCTGCGGCGAGGCCCAGGCGCCGAGGCGGCTACCCAGCGGACGCACCTGATAATACGCGTCGGACTCTTGCGGCGTGACCTTGACCACCCGCCCTTCGATGCGCACCTGGCGCTCCAGGGTTGGCCAGAAGAAGGTCATGGCGGCAAACGGGTTGGCCGCCAGATGCTGGCCCTTGGCGCTGTCGTAGTTGGTGAAGAAGGTGAAGCCCTGCTCGTCCAGGCCCTTGAGCAACAGAATGCGGCAATGCGGACGACCGTCGGCATCAACCGTGGCCAGGGTCATGGCATTGGCTTCTACCGGCGCCTGCTCGGTTTTCACCGCATCGGCGAACCACTGGTGAAACAGCGCAAACGGCTCGGCCGGGGCTTGCGCCTCGGTCAAACCGTCACGGGTGTAGTCGCGACGCATATCGGCCAGAGCCTGGGTCATGGCGGATTCCTTTTCGTTAGCGGATCACTTCTTGGCAGCGTCGGCTGCGGCGACTTTCTTGTCGGTCGCGGCGGCTTTGGCTGGTGCAGTCTTTTTCGCTGGAGCCTTGGCCGGGGCCTTCTTCGCCGGAGCCTTGGCGGCGGTTTTCTTGGCTGGCGCCTTTTTCGCTGCCGGCACAGCGGCTTTTTTCGCCGCAGGCGCCGGGGTAACCGGTTTGGCCACTGGCTTGACGTCTTGCGCAGCAACCATCGTCACCGGCTTCGGCGCCGGCATGTTGTATTTGCTCAGCAGCGCAACCATGGTGTTTTGCGGAGTCACCAGAAGTTCGACACGACGGTTCAAGGCACGGCCTTCAACGCTGTCGTTGGCCGCACGCGGCGCTTCGGAACCCATGCCGCGCAGCATCAGGCGATCACGTTGCAAGCCGCTGAGGCGGAAGATCGCCGCCACCGATTGCGCACGCTCCTGGCTCAGTTTGACGTTGGCCGGCGCAGCACCGCTGGTATCGCTGTGACCGAGCACCAGCACTGCGGTTTTCGGGTCGGCTTCAAGGATTTTCGCTACGCGAGTGAACGGGCCAAGGGTGACCGGCAGCAGCATCGCCGGGCGGTCCGGGTTGAACGAGCCTTCGACCGGCGCCGTCACCACCAGTACGTTGTCGCGACGCTCGAGTTGCAGATTGCTGTCCTTCACCGCTTCACGCAGACGCGGCTCGTAGTCGTCGAGCCAGGCTTGAGTGACCTTCGGATCCGGCATCGGCACGGCTTTGGCAGTTGGCTGGTCCTTGCCGCCGAACGGCCACCACCATTTGCCATTGGACTGCGCCTCGGCTTTGGCCACCTCGACCGGTTTGGCTTCGGGTTTGACCTCGGCTTTCAGATCAGCCTTGACCGCTTCATCGCTGGAACCGAACGGCCAGTACCACGGGTTGCTGCTCTCAGCCTTGGCCACTGGCGCAGTCGCCGCAGGTTTCAAAGGAGCCGGAGCCGGGGCCGGATCTTTGGCCGCGACTTTGTCGGAAGAACCGAACGGCCACCAACTGCCGCCATCTGCATCGTTTTTCGGGTTCTGTGCGCAACCGGTGATCGCTACACACAGGGCCAGGGCGAGGGTCTTTTTAGATGACATTGAAAATCCACAAAATGAAGTAATGAAAAATCAGAGCACTTTCGCCCGGATAAACAGCCGTTTTGAAACGAAAATCCCTTCGAGGTTCCGACCCTGGAACCTCTGTTGAAGCTTTACAGACAAGTGGCAAGCACCCGCGCCAGCTTTTGCGCGCGCGGATCCATCAAAACGTAAGGCCCCAAGGTATTTGTCACGAAACCGAAAGCCACATCGTGCTCCGGATCAGCAAAACCGATCGAGCCGCCCGCCCCGGGATGGCCGAACGCGCGTGGGCCGAGGCCGTAGGTGGCGTTGGGCACGTCCGGTTGATCGAGCATGCAGCCGAGGCCGAAACGGGTGCGCGTGAGCAAAGTCTTGTCATCGCCAAGGCTGTGCTCGCGGGTCAGCTCTTCGAGCATTTCGCTCTCGAGCAGGCTGCCGTCCAGCAGGCCGGCATAGAACCCGGCGAGACTGCGCGCGTTGCCGTGGCCGTTGGCCGCCGGTTGCTGCAGGCGGCGCCATTCCGGCTTGTTGGTGCTGGTCAGCACTGAGGGCGGATTGGTGAAGGCACGGGTGGTCATGGCCGTCGGCTCGCGCATGGTCACTTGCAGCAGGCGCTGCGCCGCAGCGTCGCCGGCGTTGCCCTTGCCACGGGCGATGTGCGCCACGCGATGAAATTCTTCGTCGGCCAGGCCCACATGGAAATCCAGGCCCAAGGGTTTGGCGACCCGAGCGACGATCGACTCGCCCGGCCCACGACCGTCGGCGCGGCGCAGCAATTCGCCGACCAGCCAACCGTAGGTAATCGCGGCATAACCGTGACCGGTGCCCGGCGTCCACCATGGTGCTTCGGCGGCGAGGGCGTCGACCATGGTTTGCCAGTCGTAAAGGGCTTCAGGCGCGAGCAGTTCGCGCAGGGCCGGCAAGCCGGCCTGATGGCAGAGCAATTGGCGCAGGGTGACGGATTCTTTGCCGGCGGCGGCGAATTCCGGCCAGTAGCGTGCAACCGGGGCGTCGAGTTGCAACTTGCCTTCAGCGACCAGTTGCAGTGCGGTAACGGCGGTGAAGGTCTTGGTGCAGGAGAACAGGTTGGCGATGGTGTCGCTGTGCCAGGCTTCGCTGCCGTCCTTGTCGGCGGTACCGGACCAGAGGTCGAGGACGGTTTCTCCACCGACCTTGATGCACAGGGCTGCGCCGCGTTCCTGGGGATCGTCGAACAGTGCGGCGAAAGCCTCGCGCACCGCTTCGAATTGAAGCTCGTAATGTCCCTGAATCTGCACCCGCAACTCCCCCGCGAAAACGCTCTACAAAGTGGCCCGCATTGTTCCAGCCCTTGAGGGATTTGGGAACAGGCGCGGGCCAGACGGTTGATCGGCAATTTGT
>NZ_WBRZ01000380.1:0-3979 GCF_008923895.1 Pseudomonas sp. GXM4 | reverse complement strand
TTCGCGAGCAAGCTCGCTCCCACAGGTGTTGGGTGGTGCTTTTAAGGTTGTTGCTCGGCCTTCAAGCGGTCGCGGAACGCCTTTGGCGAAATTCCCACCCGGCGGCGGAACAGGCGCGTGAAATTGGTCGGATCGGAAAACCCCAACAGCTCCGACATCTCGTAAATCGTCATGCTGGTGTAGGTCAGCAGGCGCTTGGCTTCCAGCAACTGACGCTCGTGCATGATCTGCAACGCCGGTTGCCCGGCCAGTTCACGGCAGGTGCCGTTGAGGTGCGACACGGAGATGCCCAGGCGATGGGCGAGGTCTTCGACCTTGACGTGCTGGCGGTAAGTCTCTTCCACCAACTGAATGAAACCGTTGAGGTATTCGCGCTGGCGTTGCGGCCGTTGGCTGGCCTTGTGCCGAACGATCGCCTGGCGGCTGACCCAGACCATGATCACGCTGACCAGCGAATGCATGAGCATTTCCCGCGCCGGTTGATGGCCGTTGTACTCGGCCTGCAACGCTGAAAACAGGCTGTTGAGATAATCGCCATCCTTGCCGGCCGGGTAGTTTTCCGCCCGAGCCAACGCGTGTACCGAATCGCCCAGTTGCGCCTGCAAATGCTTGATCAGCGGCGTGGCCAAGGTAACGATGAAGCCTTCAACATCCTCGGAAAAACGAAACCCGTGCACCGACAACGGTGGCAGCACCTGAATCGCTGGCGTCTCGAGTTGCGTGCGCTGGCCTTCGATTTCGAGCTCTGCCTGACCTTTGAAAACGAACAGCAGCTGGCACAGATCCGCATGGCGGTGAGGTTTGATTTCCCATTGATGTTCGCGACTGCGCGAGGAAATGGTTTCACAGTGCAGCAAGTCCGGGGTCGGCCAGTCCAGGCTTTCACCATAGAGCTTGAACACCGGAATAGAAGGCAGGGCAGGCTTGTTCATACTTCAATCCAGGCCTCTGGTTTTTGGGCGATAATCGCACCGATTGGCAGAATGTACAGGTATCGGCTCAGTTTTCACCTTCAATTGACAGACCCGCAAGGGAAAAATGCAAGCACTCGATCCATAAAATCATTCACCGGCTGTTGCTGCGTGAAGCTTGCGAGTCATAAAAACAATGAAAATCCTGAAAACCCAAGTCGCCATTATCGGCGCCGGTCCTTCCGGACTGCTCCTCGGCCAGTTGCTGCACAACGCTGGCATCGACACCCTGATCCTCGAACGCCAGACGCCCGATTACATTCTTGGGCGCATCCGTGCCGGTGTGCTTGAACAAGGCATGGTAGAGCTGCTGCGTGAGGCCGGCGTCGGTCAGCGAATGGATGCCGAAGGTCTGGTTCATGGCGGCTTCGATCTGGCGCTGGACGGGCGTCAGGTGCACATCGACCTGCACGCGCTGACCGGCGGCAAAACAGTAATGGTCTACGGCCAGACCGAGGTCACCCGCGACCTGATGGCCGCTCGTCGGGAGGCCGGCGCGCCAACAATTTATCAAGCGAGCAATGTCGTTCCCCATGGCATGAAAAGCGACGAAGCTTTTGTCACCTTCGAAAAGGACGGTGAAAGCTGGCGCGTCGATTGCGATTACATCGCTGGTTGCGATGGTTTCCATGGCGTCGCGCGGCAGTCGATTCCGGCCGATTGCCTGAAGATTTTCGAGCGGGTCTACCCGTTCGGCTGGCTGGGCATTCTCGCCGACACACCGCCGGTCCACGATGAATTGGTCTACGCCCGCCACGAACGCGGCTTCGCCTTGTGCAGCATGCGTTCGGCCACCCGTACCCGCTATTACCTGCAAGTGCCGGCGGATGAAAACGTCGATGACTGGAGCGATCAGCGTTTCTGGGATGAGCTGAAAAAACGCCTGCCGGATGCCCTCGCGGAAAAACTGGTGACCGGCCCTTCGATCGAAAAAAGCATCGCGCCGCTGCGCAGCTTTGTCGTCGAGCCAATGCAGTACGGGCGCATGTTTCTCGTCGGCGACGCTGCCCATATCGTCCCGCCCACTGGCGCCAAGGGCTTGAACCTGGCCGCCAGCGATGTCAGCACGTTGTTCAATATTCTGCTGAAGGTCTATCGCGAAGGCCGCACCGATCTGCTGGAAAAATACTCGGAGATCTGCCTGCGCCGGGTGTGGAAAGCCGAACGGTTTTCCTGGTGGATGACGTCGATGCTGCATCGCTTCGACGAGCACGATGAATTCAGCCAGCGCATCAGCGCGTCGGAACTGGACTACTTTGTCAGCTCGCAAGCCGGGCAAAAAACCATTGCAGAAAATTACGTCGGGCTTCCGTACGAGGCTATCGAATAGCCTGCTATCGACTTACACTGGCGAGCACTTACCCGCTCGCCTTGTCCATGCGGGTCAATCACTGCCCGCAGGTTTTCCGTGACCACTCTCAATCAGCCTGAAACGCCCAAACCGGCCATTCGCAGCGTGCTGGTCGCCTTGATGATGGCGATCTTCCTCGGTGCGCTGGACCAGACCATCGTCGCCGTGTCGATGCCGGCGATCTCCGCGCAATTCAAGGACGTCAGCCTGCTGGCCTGGGTGATTTCCGGCTACATGGTGGCGATGACCGTGGCGGTGCCGATCTACGGCAAGCTCGGCGACCTGTACGGGCGACGCAAACTGATGTTGTTCGGCATGGGCCTGTTCACCCTCGCCTCGCTGTTCTGCGGCATGGCGCAGAGCATGGAACAGCTGGTGCTGGCACGAATCCTTCAAGGCATCGGCGCCGGCGGCATGATCTCGGTGAGTCAGGCGATCATCGGCGACATCGTCCCGCCGCGTGAACGCGGGCGCTATCAGGGTTACTTCAGCAGCATGTACGCGGTGGCCAGCGTCGCCGGTCCGGTGCTCGGCGGCTACATGACCGAATACCTGTCGTGGCGCTGGGTGTTTCTGATCAACCTGCCGCTGGGCCTCGGCGCCTGGTGGGTGGCTCGGCGCAATCTGCGCGGCTTGCCGATTCCGCAGCGCAAACCGGTGATCGATTATCTCGGCACGGTGCTGATGATCATCGGCCTGACCGCGTTGCTGCTCGGCATCACCGAAGTCGGCCAGGGTCATTCATGGCGCAGCAGCGAAGTGCTCGGCCTGTTCGCTTGTGCCGTGGTGGTATTGGCGCTGTTCGTCTGGCATGAACGCCGGGCGCGGGAGCCGTTATTGCCGATGCACCTGTTCGCCAACCGCAATGCCCTGTTGTGCTGGTGCACGATTTTCTTCACCAGTTTCCAGGCCATCTCGCTGATTGTGCTGATGCCGCTGCGTTTCCAAAGCGTCACCGGCGCTGGCGCCGACAGCGCCGCGTTGCACTTGCTGCCATTGGCGATGGGCTTGCCGATCGGTGCCTATTTCGCCGGCCGCCGCACCTCGATCACCGGACGCTACAAACCGCAGATTCTCACCGGGGCGATCCTCATGCCGATCTCGATTCTCGGCATGGCCTTCAGTCCGCCACAAGCAACGCTGCTCAGCGGTCTGTTCATGTTGCTCAGCGGCATCGCTGGCGGCATGCAGTTCCCGACCTCACTGGTCGGCACGCAGAACTCGGTGGAACAACGCGACATCGGCGTCGCCACCAGCACCACCAATCTGTTCCGCTCACTGGGCGGCGCGGTGGGCGTGGCGTTGATGTCGGCGCTACTGCTGGCGTTGCTGCACGATTCCAGTTTCGCCCACCTGGCGAACAGTTCGCTGATCAGCGAGGGGCATTCGGGCAACGTCCTGCTCGATGGCCTGAACGCAGCACCCGGCGAAGCGCAGAACGCTTTGCGCGCGGAGCTGCTGGTGACCTTCCGCCACCTGCTCTGGGTCAGCACGGCAGTGTCGTTGCTCGGGCTGGCAGCGGCGATTGCCATGCCGAACAACCTGCTGCGCGGGCGGGAGCACGGCGCGAAATGAGCCTTTTGCGCTGATCGTTCCCACGCTCTGCGTGGGAATGCCTCAACGGACGCTCTGCGTTCGGCCGTGGATGGGACGCAGA
>NZ_WBRZ01000038.1:0-28508 GCF_008923895.1 Pseudomonas sp. GXM4 | reverse complement strand
CCGAACGGGGATGAATCCCCTCGCCACAGTCATCACTCGCCGCATTTCCAGGGTGATTCTGCAGAAAAGCTTTTTGACAGCATCACATTTCAACAGGTTAGAATCGCTGGCACGCAGACTGCATGGTCAGTTTGTGCCTCGTCTTTACGCTTCTGGAGTACTGCCTTTGAATGCGACGACCATCAACAGCCTGTTCTTGATCGGCGCGTTGCTGGTAGGCGCAAGCATTCTTGTCAGTTCTCTTTCTTCACGTCTCGGCATTCCGATTCTGGTCATCATTCTCGCGGTCGGCATGGCTGCCGGGGTCGATGGTGGCGGGATCATTTTCGATAACTACCCGACGGCCTATCTGGTCGGCAACCTCGCCCTGGCAGTGATCCTGCTCGACGGCGGCTTGCGTACGCGGGTGTCGAGTTTCCGCGTGGCCTTGTGGCCGGCGCTGTCGCTGGCCACGGTCGGGGTGTTGATCACCACCGGGCTGACCGGCATGGCCGCTGCGTGGCTGTTCGACCTCAATCTGATTCAGGGCCTGCTGATCGGCGCCATCGTCGGTTCGACCGACGCCGCTGCGGTGTTCTCGCTGCTCGGCGGTAAAGGCCTCAACGAACGGGTCAGCGCCAGTCTGGAAATCGAATCCGGCAGCAACGACCCGATGGCGGTGTTTCTCACCGTCACCCTGATCGACATGCTCGCCAGCGGCGAAACCGGCCTGCACTGGAGCCTGCTGACCCACCTGATCCGCGAATTCGGCATCGGTGGTGTGATCGGTCTGGGCGGCGGCTGGGTGATGCTGCAACTGGTCAATCGCATCAATCTCGCCGCCGGGCTCTATCCGATCCTGATAATCGCTGGCGGTCTGGTGGTGTTCGCGCTGACCAACGCCTTGCATGGCAGCGGCTTCCTCGCTGTCTATCTGTGCGGTCTGGTGATCGGCAACCGCCCGGTGCGCAGCCGCCACGGCATTCTGCATATGCTCGACGGCATGGCCTGGCTGGCGCAGATCGGCATGTTCCTGGTGCTGGGCCTGCTGGTCACGCCCCACGATCTGCTGCCGATTGCCCTGCCCGCCCTCGGTCTGGCGCTGTGGATGATTCTGTTCGCGCGGCCGCTGTCGGTGATGGTCGGCCTGCTGCCGTTCAAGGCCTTCCACGGTCGTGAAAAAGCCTTTATTTCCTGGGTCGGCCTGCGCGGCGCGGTGCCGATCATTCTCGCGGTGTTCCCGCTGATGGCCGGGCTGCCGCAAGCGCAGTTGTATTTCAATCTGGCGTTCTTCATCGTGTTGGTGTCGCTGCTGGTGCAGGGCACAAGCCTGCCGTGGGTGGCCAAATTGCTCAAGGTGACGGTGCCGCCAGAACCCGCGCCGATTTCCCGGGCGGCACTGGAAGTGCACGTCACCAGCGAGTGGGAACTGTTCGTTTACAAGCTCGGCGCCGAGAAATGGTGCATCGGTTCGCCCCTGCGTGAGTTGAAAATGCCCGAAGGCACACGCATCGCGGCGCTGTTTCGTGGCCAGCAACTGCTCCATCCGTCGGGTAGTACGGTGCTGGAAGTCGATGATTTGCTGTGTGTTATTGGCCATGAACACAACTTGCCGGCCCTCGGCAAACTGTTCAGCCAGGCACCGCAACGCGGCCTCGATCTGCGTTTCTTCGGCGACTTCGTGCTCGAAGGAGACGCCCAGCTTAAAGCGGTTGCAGCGCTGTATGGCTTGCCGGCCGAAGGCATCGATCCGGACATGACCCTGGGTGCGTTCATTGCGCAAAAAGTCGGGGGTGCTCCCATCGTCGGCGACCAGGTGGAGTGGAACAACACCCACTGGACGGTGGCGGTCATGGACGGGAACAAGATCGGCAAAGTGGGCGTCAGATTCCCCGAAGGAAGTCGCCCGGGCCCCGGACTCTTCCTCTAAACTGCTCCCACTCTCACTTGCTTGACCGGTCTCTATGCCTACCCTGCGCTCCTTTTTCGCCGCGGCCCTGCTGGGCCTCAGTCTCGTCGTCGGCCCGCTGCATGCTGCCGAACCACCGTCCAGCGATGCCGTGCAGGCCAGCCTCGACAAGCTGGCCGACAGCAAACTGCCGGACGCCGACAAGAAGACCCTGCAGACCGTCCTGCAGAACACCCTCAATCAGCTGAACAACCAGCGTGATTACGAGCAGAAACTGATCGATCTCAAGCGTCAGCTGGCCAACGCGCCGAAGCAAACGATTGAAAACACCCGCGAACTCAGCCGCCTCAAGGCCACCGCACCGGTGCCGGTAGCGCAGCGCTTTCCTAAGGAGTCGATTCAGCAACTGGAGCAGATCCTTACCGATCGCTCGACCCAGCAGAGCGATCTGCAAAAAGCCCTGGCCGAAGCCAACAGCCTGATCATCACCGCACAGACTCGCCCCGAGCGTGCGCAGGCGGAAATTTCCGCCAGCCAGACGCGCATCCAGCAGATCAACACCATCCTCAAATCCGGCAAGGACACCGGCAAAACGGTCACCGCCGAACAGCGCGACCAGTTGAACGCCGAACTGGCCGCACTCAATGCGCTGATTCCGCTGCGCCGCCAGGAACTGGCCGGCAACACCCAGTTGCAGGATCTCGGCAATGCCCAGCACGACTTGCTTTCGGAGAAATCCGACCGCCTCGACCGCGAGATCCAGGAACTGCAAACCCTGATCAACCAGAAGCGTCTGGCGCAGTCGCAGGAAACCGTCACCCAGCAATCGATCGAAGCGCAGAAGGCCGGCGGCAGCAGCCTGCTGGCGAGCGAGAGCGCGACCAATCTCAAGCTTTCCGACTATTTGCTCAAGAGCACCGACCGTCTCAACGAAGTCACGCAGCAGAACCTGCAGACCAAACAGCAACTCGACACCCTGACCCAGAGCGATTCGGCGCTGGACGAGCAAATCAACGTGCTCAAGGGCAGCCTGCTGCTGTCGAAAATCCTCTATAAACAGAAGCAAGCGCTGCCGCACTTGAAGGTCGACCGCGACCTCGCCGACCAGATTGCCGATATTCGCCTGTATCAGTTTGATGTCAGCCAGCAGCGGGAGCTGCTGAGCAACCCGGCGACCTATGTCGACAATCTGCTGGCCACCCAGCCGCCAGAGCAGGTCACCCCGCAACTGCGCAAAAGCCTCCTGGATCTGGCCAACACCCGCGCTGATCTACTCGAGCGGCTGAACCGCGAGTTGAGCGCGATGCTCAATGAATCGATCACCCTGCAGCTCAACCAGAAACAATTGCTGAGCACCGCGCAAAGCCTGCGCGCGACCCTCGACGAACAGATGTTCTGGATCCCCAGCAACAAGCCGCTGGACGTGGAATGGATGCGCGGTGTGCCCGAGCGCCTGGAGCGGCAGGTCAACACCCTGCCGTGGGCGTCGAGCCTGAGCGAACTGACTGACGGCCTGACCCAGCGCCCGCTGCTGTTCCTGCCATTGGCGCTGCTGATCGGCGCCCTGTTGTGGCGACGCAAGGCGCTGTACGGACGACTCAACAAGGTTCACCAGGACGTCGGCCACTTCAAGCGCGACAGCCAGTGGCACACGCCGCAGGCGATTCTGATCAACATCCTGTTGGCGATGCCGGTGGCGCTGGGTCTGGCGCTGTGCGGCCTGGCCTTGCAGATCGACGCGCGCGGGCAGAACGCCAACATGGGCGCGGCGCTGTTGCAGATGGGCCAGGCCTGGCTGGTGTTCTACACCGCGTACCGGATTCTTGCGCCGGGTGGCGTGGCGGAATTGCACTTCCGCTGGGAAAAACCGCAGGTCGAGTTCCTTCAGGGCTGGGTGCGTCGACTCGGCCTGGTAGTAATGGCGCTGGTCGCCGTGGTGGCCGTCGCCGAGTTGCAACCGGCGGCGCTGGCTGATGACGTGCTCGGCATGCCGGTGGTGCTGACCTGCTACGCCTTGATGGCGTGGCTGCTCAGTCGCCTGCTGATCAGCAGCCCGACGCACCAGAACGCTTCGCTGTTCCGCAAAGCCGTCGGAGTGATGTTCACCCTGCTGCCGATCGCCCTGTTTGTCGCGGTGTGCTTCGGCTACTACTACACCGCGCTGAAACTCAGCGACCGCTTGATCAATACCCTGTACCTGCTGATGTTCTGGCTGGTGATCGAGGCCACCTTCGTGCGTGGTCTGAGCGTTGCCGCGCGGCGTCTGGCTTACCAGCGCGCGCTGGCCAAACGGCAGGCGGCAAAAGAGGCCGGCGACGGCGAAGCGGTGATCGAAGAGCCGACCCTGGACATCGAAAAGGTCAACGAACAGTCCCTGCGCCTGATCCGCCTGGCCCTGCTCGGCGGTTTCATCGCGGCGCTGTACTGGGTCTGGTCGGACCTGATTTCGGTGTTCTCGTATCTGGACAACATCACCCTCTACGAATACACCAGCGGCACCGGCGCCAACATGAGCATGGTGCCGATCAGCATCGGCGACATGCTCGGCGCGCTGATCATCATCGGCATCACCTTCGCGCTGGCGCGCAACTTGCCCGGTCTGCTCGAAGTGTTCGTGCTGTCCAAGCTCAACCTGGCCCAGGGTAGCGCTTATGCGACAACCACGCTGCTGTCCTACGTGATTGCCGGCGTCGGTTTTGTCACCACCCTGTCGACCCTCGGCGTCAGTTGGGACAAGTTGCAATGGCTGGTGGCGGCGCTGTCGGTAGGCCTCGGTTTCGGTATGCAGGAGATCTTCGCCAACTTCATCTCCGGCATCATGATCCTCTTCGAACGCCCGGTGCGAATCGGCGACACCATCACCATCGGCAACCTCTCGGGTACGGTGAGCAAGATCCGCATCCGCGCCACGACCATCACGGATTTTGACCGCAAGGACATCATTGTCCCGAACAAGACGTTCATCACCGGGCAACTGATCAACTGGTCGCTGACCGACACCATCACCCGCGTCACGTTGAAACTGGGCGTCGATTACGGCTCGGATCTGGATCTGGTCAAGGAACTGCTGCTCAAAGCAGCCCGGGAGAACCCGCGTGTACTCAAAGAACCGGAGCCGCACGTGTACTTCCTCAACTTCGGCGAAAGCACCCTCGACCACGAACTGCGCATGCATGTGCGCGATCTCGGTGACCGCAACCCGGTGCTGGATGAGGTCAACCGCTTCATCAATCGCGAGTTCAAGAAGCAGCACATCAACATCTCGTTCCGGCAGATGGAGGTTTACCTGAAGAACCTGCACGGCCAGGAATACAAGATGGTGCCTGTGGAACCCGAGAACAAAACCATCGTGCCGATCGTCGACGGGCAGAAACCGTTGCCGGAACCGCCACCGAGCAAACTCGACTAACCGACATGGTCCCAGCAGAATGCTCGGACATTCTGCTGGAGCCGGCCCGTGAAAGCCCTCGACGAACTGACTTTCGACAACCGCTTTGCCCGCCTGGGCGACGCGTTCTCCGCGCACGTGCTGCCCGAGCCGATCGACAATCCGCGTCTGGTGGTCGCCAGCCCGGCCGCTCTGGCCTTGCTCGATCTCGATGCGGCCAGCGCCGAAACCGAAGAATTCGCGCAACTGTTTGGCGGCCACAAGCTGTGGGCCGACGCCGAGCCACGGGCGATGGTGTATTCCGGGCATCAGTTCGGCGGTTATACCCCGCAACTGGGCGACGGGCGCGGTCTGCTGCTGGGCGAGGTGTACAACAACGCCGGCGAGCATTGGGACTTGCACCTCAAGGGCGCCGGGCAGACGCCGTTTTCGCGCATGGGCGATGGCCGCGCGGTGCTGCGCTCGTCGATTCGCGAATTCCTCGCTTCCGAAGCGCTGTACGCGCTGAACATCCCGTCTTCGCGGGCCGCCTGCGTTATCGGCTCCGACACGCCGGTCTGGCGGGAAAAGCAGGAACGCGCGGCGATGGTGCTGCGTCTGGCGCCAAGCCACATCCGCTTCGGCCACTTCGAATATTTCTACTACACCAAGCGCCCCGAGCAGCAGAAACAGCTTGGTGAACATGTGCTGGCGATGCATTTCCCCGAATGCCTCGAACAACCGGAACCGTATCTGGCGATGTTTCGCGAAATCGTTGAGCGCAACGCCGAGCTGATCGCCAAGTGGCAGGCTTATGGCTTCTGCCACGGCGTGATGAACACCGACAACATGTCGATCCTCGGCATCACCTTCGACTTCGGCCCGTTCGCCTTCCTCGATGACTTCGACGCGCATTTCATCTGCAACCACTCCGACGATCAAGGCCGCTACTCGTTCAGCAATCAGGTGCCGGTGGGGCAGTGGAACCTCAGCGCCCTCGCCCAGGCACTGACGCCATTCATCAGCGTCGAAGCCCTGCGCGAAACCCTCGGCTTGTACCTGCCGCTGTTCCAGGCGCACTACCTCGACCTGATGCGCCGTCGCTTCGGCTTCACCACCGCCGAGGAGGAGGACCAGCAACTGCTGGAAAACCTGCTGCAACTGATGCAGAACAGCGGCGTCGACTACACGCTGTTCTTCCGCCGCCTCGGTGAAGAGTCAGCCGAACAGGCCATCGCCCGCCTGCGCGACGATTTTGTCGATATCAAAGGTTTCGATGCCTGGGGCGAACGCTACGTCGCCCGGGTCGGCCGCGACGGCAATGCCGATCAGGCACAACGCCGCGCACGGATGCATGCGGTCAATCCGCTGTACATCCTGCGCAATTACCTTGCGCAAAAAGCCATCGATGCGGCCGAGCAAGGCGATTATTCCGAGGTGCGCCGGCTGCATGCGGTGCTGAGCAAACCGTTCGACGAGCAGCCGGGGATGGAAAGTTACGCCGAGCGACCGCCAGAGTGGGGCAAGCATATGGAGATCAGTTGTTCGTCGTGAGTCGACTCAGATAAACACTTCGATCGGTACATTGAAACGTTCAGCGAGCCAGCGGATCTGGCGCAGGTTGAGCTTTCGTTTCCCGCTCAAAATTTCTGACACGACGGATTGAGTACCCACGCCAGGAAGGTCGCTCTGAGTGAGGCCGTGTTCGCGCATCATATAGCCGAGCACTTCTTCACCGCTCGCTTCAGCCATCGGATGATGGGTGCGATCCCATTCCTCGATCCAGTCACCGATGATGTCCAAAAGGCTCATCAATGGATGCGACTCATCTTCCCCGGTTAGTTCGAGTATCTCATCGACCGCCCGCACCAAGGCGTCATAATCCTCTTCGCTCTTCGGCTTTCGAACCAGCGGAGCGACATATTCCCAGTGCTCGGCCACTGTCTTGATCAAAACGCTCATACCTTCCCTTCCTTCCATTTGCCCCGATCATATTCGCGATGATCCAGAACATATTTTATGTAAAACCTCTGCGATCGATAACTGACGAAAGCTATCAGTCGCAGCTTGTTGCCGCCCAGGTCAAAGACATGAAACTGGCCCACCTTGTCGATCGCAGGAAATATCGATTTCATCGCCGAGAAGTCCTTGGGACAGCTTCTCTTTTGCCAGTCGAAACCACTGCGCCAGTGCGCTCGCGGATTGTGGCCATTTTTCCTTGGCCTCTCTGATGGGTTTTTCGCTAAACACATGCATGCAACATCCTTATCGCATTCTGCTATGGGAAGTTAATCGAAGGGCGCGATTATCGCAATGTGCGATAGAAGCAGACAGACCGACGGTGCGTCCGGTAAATCTCAGCCTAGGTCTAACCTCGAATGGTGCACGATTGAAAATATGAGCAAACGTCTCCACCTACCTGTCATCAGCTCTCTTTCGGATTCCGCTCATGACCACCCCACTCCTCATCCCCTGCCCCACCTGCAACGGCCTCAATCGCATCCCCGCCGAGCGCCTGGCTGACCAGCCCAAATGCGGGCGCTGCAAGTCTGCGGTGTTGTTGAGCAAACCCTTCGAACTCAAGCAGGGCGATTACGCCAGTCAGATCAAGGGCGATCTGCCGTTACTGGTGGATGTCTGGGCGGAGTGGTGTGGGCCGTGCAAGTCGTTTGCGCCGGTGTTCGAGCAGGCTGCGGCGCAACTGGCGGGCAAGTGTCGGCTGGCCAAGCTCGACAGCGAGGCGAATCAGCAGTTGTCGGCGCAGTTGGGGATTCGCTCGATTCCGAGTCTGATTCTGTTTAAAAACGGCAGGGAAGTGGCGCGCCAGAGCGGTGCGTTGCCATTGCCGCAGTTGATGGCGTGGCTGCGTAGCCAAGGCATCTGACCCAACACAGAGCCCCCTGTGGGAGCGAGCCTGCTCGCGAAGGCGGTCGATCATTCAGCGCCGATGTTGAATGTGCCGGCCTCTTCGCGAGCAGGCTCGCTCCCACAGAATTTGCGTGTGAGTCGGGGAATCAGTGGTCTTCCAGCAGATTGTGCAGTTCCACAAACTGCTGGGTCAGCTTGTGCCGTGGATCGAGGTGGATCAGCGGCATGCTGGCCTGGTGCGACTCGCGCATGCGCACCGAACTGCTCAGGTAAACCGGCAGCACTGGCAAGCCTTCGGCAATCAGCTCATCGAGCATCTGCTGCGGCAGGCTGGCCCGCGCCTGAAACTGATTGACCACAATGCCTTCGACTTCCAACCCTTCGTTGTGGTCATCCTTCAACTCTTCGATCTCGGCGATCAGTCCGTACAGGGCCTGACGTGAAAAGCTGTCGCAGTCAAAGGGGATCAATACCCGATCCGCAGCAATCAGCGCCGATACCGCGTAGAAATTCAACGCAGGCGGGGTGTCGAGATAGATTCGGTCGTAGTCCTCGGACAATTCGTCGAGCAACTTGCGCAGCTTGTTGATCTTGTGTTTCGCCTCGAGCTTGGGCTGCAGGTCGGCCAGTTCGGCGGTGGCGGTAATGATGTGCAGGTTATCGAACGGGGTTTCGTAGATGTCCGCCTGATTCTTTTTCGAGAACGGCCCGGACGACAGCGTCTGTTTGAAGAAATCGGCGATGCCCATCGGAATGTCATCGCCGGTGAGCCCGGTCAGATACTGAGTGGAGTTGGCCTGGGCATCGAGGTCGACCAACAACGTGCGATAACCCTCGCTGGCGCTGACCGCCGCCAGATTGCAGGCGATGCTGGATTTGCCCACGCCACCTTTCTGATTGAACACCACGCGCCGCATGACCAAACCTCCGTGTATCAAAGAATGACCGAGTGTAGTTGGCGGTGACCGCGCTTCGCTACCTTCACCGACATGGACTACGTCGTCAGGTGTAAAAATCGACGCCCAGACATGGAAAAAACCGCCAGCCATCCCAGAGACACCTGACAGACACGCCGCGTCAAATCTGGATAATGGCCAAGTGATAGCCATGCAGCGAACCGCTCGGTACATTTTGTTGGGCAAAATGTAACCAACATTTGCTACACACCCGTCGCACCGGGATAATGCGCGCCACCCGGCGCCCTGCGCCAAGCCAAGCCTGCTGCGGCGCTGGCGACTCAACGCGTCAACGAAAGCCCGCAGGGGCAGGATGAATGTCCGTGATCAACTTCAACATCGCCCAATGGCGCGCGTGGGCCCCGGGGCTCGACAGCGTGGACGCCTGGCAGGCCTGGAGCCGACAACCGGTCGTGCTGCAGAGCAGTGATGCCGCGCCCGATGTGTCGTTTCTGCCGGCCATGCAACGCCGTCGCCTCAGCCGCCTGGCGCGGATGGCCTTCAGCGTTGGCTGGCCGCTGGCCGAAGGCCGGGTCCATCTGCCACTGGTGTTCGTCTCGCGGCACGGCGAAACCCCACGCACGTTTGAAATCCTCCGCGATCTGGCCACCGAACAGCCCTTGTCGCCAACCCAATTCAGCCTTTCAGTGCATAACGCGATCATCGGTTTGTGGTCGATCATGCGCGGTGAAACCAGCGAAATGACCGCCCTCGCGGCGGCTGGCGATGGTCTGGAACATGGCATGCTCGAAGCGGCCGCATTGCTTGATGAAGGCGCCCCGGCGGTGCTGCTGGTGATCACCGAAGAGCAACCGCCCGAGGCGTACTCGCAGTGGGTCGATGATGTGCCGTTCCCTTACGCGCTGGGTTTATTGCTCACGCCCGGTACCGACTGGCGGCTGACCCTGAACAGCAGCACCGAAACCCGGTCAAAGGCGCACTGGCCGCACGCGCTCAACCTGCTGCGAACCCTGCTCGGCCAGCAACCTGACTGCCAACATGCGTGGAAAAATCGTGTATGGACCTGGCATCGCAACCCGTGACCGCCAAACACCGCGACGCCTACTACTGGCGCCTGCTGGCCACTGCTGCGAGCTTCGCCTTGTTCGGGCTAGGCGGGCTGTGTCTGCGCCTGCTGGTATTTCCGCTGCTCGCCTGCCTGCCCGGTGACGCGCTGGTCCATCGCCTGCGCGCGCGGCGTACGGTCAGTCGCTTGTTCTGGTTTTTCGTGCGTTTCATGGCCCGCACCGGCGTGCTCACTTACAACATCGAGGGTGCCGAGCGCCTCGGCCGGCCGGGGCAGATGATCATCGCCAACCACCCGTCGCTGATCGATGTGGTGTTTCTCATCGGTCTGGTGCGCCACGCCAATTGCGTAGTGAAGAAAACCCTTTGGGAAAACCCGTTCACCCGTGGCCCGCTGCGCCGCACCGAGTACATCAGCAACGACGGCAGCATGGATATGCTCGACGCAGCCGCGCAGTCGTTGCAGGACGGCCAGACCCTGATCATCTTCCCCGAAGGCACGCGCACCCAGCCGGGGCAGGCGCCGGCCTTTCATCGGGGGGCGGCGGCAATTGCCCTGCGCGGTGCGAAAATCGTTACCCCGGTGATCATCAAGGTCAGCCCGACCACCCTGACCAAAGCCGAGCCGTGGTATCGCATCCCCCATCGCCGCGTGCACTTCAGTTTTCGCGTGGGGGCCGATATAGACCCACAGACCTTCGCCGCGCAAGGCCCCGCACCGCAGGCCTCGCGCAAGCTCAACGATTATTTGCATGACTATTTCATTAAGGAGCTCGCCGCAGATGAGCGAACTGAACACCGCTAGCCTGGTGCGTGACATCAAACTGCTGATCATCGATGCCCTCGGCCTCGAAGACATCAGCCCCGAGGACATCGGCGACGAGCAGACATTGTTCGGCGAAGGCCTCGGCCTGGACTCCGTGGACGCGCTGGAACTGGGCCTGGCGATCCAGAAAAAATACGGCATCAAGATCGACGCCGATGCCAAAGACACCCGCAACCATTTCACCAACGTGGCCAGCCTTGCGGCATTCGTCACGGCAAAACAGGCAGCTTGAGACCGGACCATGCAAACTCGTGACGATATCTTCAACACCCTGCGCGATGCCCTGGTCGAGCTGTTCGAGCTGGATCCGGCCCGCGTAAGCATGGACGCCAATCTGTATCAGGATCTGGAAATCGACAGCATCGATGCGGTTGACCTGATCGATCACATCAAACGCCAGACCGGCAAGAAAATCGCCGCCGAAGAATTCAAATCGGTGCGCACCGTCGGTGACGTGGTCGAGGCGGTGTTCCGTCTGGTTCAACCGGCCGCATGAGCCGACTGATCGGCCTGGGCCTGCTGCTGGCCGGTCTGCTGTACCCCTTTGCGGTGTATTTCGGCATGGAGCATTTCGCCCCGTGGCAATTTGCACTGCTGCTGGGCAGCCTGTGGCTGGCGCGCGCCCTGACCGGCGAACGCAAGCCCGGCAGCCTGTGGATGGCTTGCGTGGCGATGGTGTTCTGCCTGCTGCTGGCGGTGTTCGACAGCCCGCAGCTGCTGCGCTGGTACCCGGTGCTGATCAGCGCATTCATGCTGGTGCTGTTCGGCGCCAGCCTGAAATACGGCCCGCCAATGGTCGAGCGTCTGGCGCGCTTGCGCGAGCCGGAACTGCCGGAGGTTGCCATTCGCTATACGCGCAAGGTCACGCTGGCCTGGAGCGTGTTTTTCTTCTGCAACGGTTTGTGCGCCGCCCTCCTCACCCTGTGGGCGCCGCTGGATTGGTGGATGTTGTACACCGGCCTGATCTCCTATGGATTGATCGGCCTGATGTTTGCCATTGAATGGCTGATACGACAACGGGTAAGAGGCCGTACATGAATTGGATAAAACTTGAGCAGCTGTTGCTCAAGGCACTGCCGGCACGGGCGATCTGCCAGGCGCCGGCCCTCGATCACACGCAACTGCGAGCGCAGGCCTTGAGCGTCGCCGCGGGTCTGCAAAGCCGAGGCGTGAAAAGGCTGGCCGTGCATCTGGAAGATGCCGCCGACCTTGCCATCGCCCTGCTCGGTGCCTGGCGTGCCGGCGTCAGGGTATTGCTGCCGGCGGATCTGCAAGCGCAGACGCGTCAGCGCTGGTCGCAGGAAGTCGATCTATGGCTGACCGATCAACCCGGCGACGCCCAGTTGCACGACTTCACTCAGCCCGGCCTGCCCGGTGCAGAACTGGATCTCGATCAATGCCGCCTGAGCCTGTGCACTTCCGGCTCCAGCGGCGAACCCAAGCGCATCGACAAGACCTTGCGCCAGTTGGCCAACGAGGTCGAAGCGCTGGAGCAGTTGTGGGGCGCAGACCTCGGTGAAGCCTGCATCATCGGCAGCGTCGCCACGCAACACATCTATGGCCTGCTGTTTCGCGTGTTGTGGCCATTGTGCGCCGGGCGCCCGTTTGTGCGCCGGCAACTGGCCTTTTCCGAAGACTTGCAGCGCGCCAGCCGCGAATACCCGGCCTTCGCCTGGGTCGCCAGCCCGGCGCTGCTCAAGCGCATGGGCGACAACCTCGACTGGCCGGCCCTGAGCGCGGTGCGCCGGGTGTTTTCTTCCGGGGGCGCGTTGCCGTCGGAAGCGGCGCAAAGCCTGCACCAGCGCTTGCAGCAATGGCCGACAGAAATCCTCGGCAGCTCGGAAACCGGCGGCATTGCCTGGCGTCAAGGCGAGTCGTTGTGGCAGCCGTTTGCTGGCGTCGAACTGAGCCAGGACAGCGACGGCGCCCTGCTGATCGCCTCGCCTTACCTGCCTGCCGGCCATGTCGAACACAGCGCTGACGCCGCGCGCATCGCCGCCGATGGTCGTTTTGAACTGTTGGGGCGACTGGACCGCATCGTCAAACTGGAAGAAAAACGCATCTCGCTGCCGATGCTCGAGCAGGCCTTGGCAGCCCATGACTGGGTCGCCGAAGCGCGCCTCGGTGTCGTGCAGGAAAACCGCGCTTCGCTCGGTGCGCTGCTGGTGCTCAGCGAATCGGGCCTGTTCGCCCTGCGCGAGCACGGTCGCCGCGACCTGACCGAAACCCTGCGCAAACATTTGAGCCAGCATTGCGAAGCCCTCGCCCTGCCCCGGCGCTGGCGCCTGCTGCGGCAGATGCCGTTGAACAGCCAGGGCAAACTGGCGCAAGCCGACGTCGAAGCGCTGCTGCTGGCCGCTCGGCCGAAAGCCCCCGAAGTGCTGGAGCAAAGTGCAAGCGACGGCGAATGGAGCCTGCAACTCAGCGTGCCGCCGGATCTGGCCTACTTCAGCGGACACTTTCCCAAGGCACCGGTGTTGCCCGGTGTGGTGCAGGTGGAGTGGGCGCTGAATCTGGGTCGGCAGTTGCTGAAGCTGGACGGCGCGTTTGCCGGAATGGAAGTGCTGAAATTCCAGCAACTGGTGCGCCCGGGTGATGAAATCCAGTTGCATCTGCGTTTCGATGCCGAGCGCGGCAAGTTGTATTTCGCTTATCGCAACGACACGGCGACGTGTTCCAGCGGACGCATTCTCCTGGGGCCTGCCCATGCATAACCCCTGCGCCGTAATCCCGGTGTACAACCACGAAACCGCGATCACCACCGTGGTTGATGCCCTGCTTGCACAAGGTCTGCCGTGCATTCTGGTGGACGACGCCAGCGAGCAGTCCTGCGCACGGGTGCTCGACACTCTGGCCGAGCGCGACAGGGTTTTCCTGGTGCGTCTCACAGCCAATCAGGGCAAGGGCGGCGCGGTGATGACCGGTCTGCGTGAAGCCTCGCGTCTGGGTTACAGCCATGCTTTGCAGGTCGATGCCGACGGCCAGCACGATTTGCACGACGTCGCGCGCTTCGTCGGCGAATCCCGCGCTCATCCCGAGGCGATGATCTGCGGCTATCCGCTGTTCGACGAGAGCGTGCCGAAAGGGCGTTTGTACGCACGCTACCTGACCCACGTGATGGTGTGGATCAACACCCTGTCGTTGCAGATTCGCGATTCGATGTGCGGCTTCCGTGTTTATCCGCTGGCGCCGACTCTGGCGGTGATCGATTCGGCCAAGGTCGGCAAGCGCATGGATTTCGACTCGGACATCCTTGTGCGGCTGGCCTGGCGCAATCAGCCGATGCGCTGGCTGCAGACCAGCGTGCATTACCCGTTGGACGGTGTATCGCACTTTCGCCTGTTCCATGACAACGCGCTGATTTCCAGCATGCACACGCGGCTGTTCTTCGGCATGTTGCTGCGTTGGCCGCTGATTCTCTGGCGGCGGTGGAAACCATGAGTGAAGAAGTCGACAAGAAGCACTGGGCCGACCGCGAAGAGCGCGGCAGTTTCCTGCTGATGAAATTCACTGCATTCGCCGCCAAAGTCCTCGGCCGGCGCCTGCTCAGTCCGTTGCTGTACGGCATCGTCCTGTATTTCTTTTTGTTCGGCCGGATCGCCCGGCGCAGTGCCTGGCAGTACCAGCAGCGGCTGGCCGCGTGGAGCCGGCGCGACGACCTGCGCCCGAGCCACTGGCGGGTGTTCGGCCAATTCATGACCTTTGCCGATTCGCTGCTCGACAAGCTCGATGTGTGGAACGGCAAGCTGAGCATCGAGCAGATCGAAATCATCGACCCGGCGCTGCTGCGCAAGCAGTTGCGCGGCAGTCGCGGGCAACTGCTGGTCGGCGCGCATCTGGGCAATCTCGAAGTGTGCCGGGCGCTGGCGGAGATCGGCGAAAAGGTCACCATGAACGTGCTGGTGCACACCAAGCACGCCGAACAATTCAACCGCTTGCTTGGCGAGGCCGGGGCGACCAATCTGCGCCTGATTCAGGTCAGCGAACTCGACCCGGTGATCATGCTGCAACTGCATGAACGACTGGAACGCGGCGAGTGGCTGGCGATTGCCGGCGACCGCGTGCCACTGCATGGCGGGCGCAGCGTGACGGTGGATTTTCTCGGCCATCCGGCGCCATTTCCGCAAGGCCCATGGTTGCTGGCCGGCCTGCTCAAGTGCCCGGTCAACCTGCTGATGTGTCTCAAGCAACCCGACGGCCACTATCGCCTGACCCTCGAACCGTTCGCCGACGCGGTGGTGTGGACACGCCGCGAGCGCGAGCAGGTCATTCATCAGTGGGCCACTCGCTACGCGCAGCGCCTGAGTCACTATTGCCTCGAAGCCCCGCAGCAATGGTTCAACTTTTACCCTTTCTGGAAGACCGATGACGACGCCAACCCATGAGCCGGTAACCTTCGGCGAACGCCCTTTGCGCATCGAAGACGTGCTGGCCCTGGCCAACCGTCAGGCGCCCGTGCAGTTGCAGGCTGACGCCGACTATCGCGAGCGCATCGCCAAGGGCGCGCGGTTTCTCGATTCGCTGCTGGATAAGGAAGGTGTGATCTACGGCGTCACCACCGGTTACGGCGATTCCTGCGTGGTCGCGGTGCCGCTGCATCACGTCGAGGCGCTGCCGCGTCATCTCTACACCTTCCACGGCTGTGGCCTGGGCAAACTGCTCGACGCGCAGGCAACCCGCGCGGTGCTGGCGGCGCGTTTGCAGTCGTTGTGTCACGGCGTTTCCGGGGTGCGCGTCGAACTGCTGGAGCGTCTGCATGCGTTTCTCGAATACGACATCCTGCCGTTGATTCCCGAAGAGGGTTCGGTAGGTGCCAGCGGCGATCTGACGCCTCTTTCCTATGTCGCCGCAACCCTGTCCGGCGAGCGTGAAGTGCTGTTCCGTGGCGAACGTCGTCAGGCTGCCGACGTGCATCGCGAGCTCGGCTGGACAGCGCTGGTGCTGCGCCCGAAAGAGGCGCTGGCGCTGATGAACGGCACGGCGGTGATGACCGGCCTCGCCTGCCTCGCCTTCGCTCGCGCCGATTATCTGATGCAACTGGCCACGCGCATCACCGCGCTCAACGTCGTCGCGCTGCAAGGCAATCCGGAGCACTTCGACGAACGCCTGTTCGCCGCCAAGCCGCACCCGGGGCAGATGCAGGTCGCCGCGTGGCTGCGCAAGGATCTGGCGATCGACGCGCCGACCGCGCCACTGCATCGTCTGCAGGATCGTTATTCGCTGCGTTGCGCGCCGCATGTGCTCGGCGTGCTGGCCGACAGCCTGAACTGGCTGCGCGGCTTCATCGAAACCGAGCTGAACAGCGCCAACGACAACCCGATCATCGATGCCGAAGCCGAGCGCGTTCTGCATGGCGGGCACTTCTACGGCGGGCACATTGCGTTCGCTATGGACAGCCTGAAAAACCTCGTGGCCAACGTCGCCGATCTGCTTGATCGGCAATTGGCGTTGCTGGTCGACGAGCGCTACAACCACGGCTTGCCGAGCAACCTCTCCGGCGCACCCGCCGATCGGGCCATGATCAATCACGGCTTCAAGGCGGTGCAGATCGGCACCAGCGCCTGGACCGCCGAAGCGTTGAAGAACACCATGCCGGCCAGCGTGTTCTCGCGCTCCACCGAATGCCACAACCAGGACAAGGTGAGCATGGGCACCATCGCCGCCCGTGATGCGATTCGCGTGCTGGAGCTGACCGAACAGGTCGCCGCCGCCACCCTGCTCGCCGCCAACCAGGGCGTGTGGCTGCGCGCTCAAGCCTCCGATGCGCGTCCGCTGCCGCCGGCACTGGCGGCGATGCACGAAGAGCTCGGCAAAGACTTCCCGCCGGTCATCGAAGACCGCGCGCTGGAAGGCGAACTGCGCCTGTGCCTGCAACGCATCGCCGCGCAACACTGGAGGCTGCATGCGTAGTGCCGGAGTGCTTCATGCCGATACCGAAATTCTGGTGCCGTTTTTCGACGTCGACACTATGCACGTGGTCTGGCACGGCCATTACGTCAAATACCTCGAAGTGGCGCGCTGTGCGCTGCTGGACAAGATCGGCCATAACTACACGCACATGGTCGAGTCGGGTTACGCCTGGCCGATCATCGACCTGCAACTGCGCTACGTGCGCAGCGCGGTGTTCGGCCAGCGGCTGAACGTGCGCGCCAGTCTGGTCGAGTGGGAAAACCGTCTGAAGATCAACTATCTGATCAGCGACCTGCAGACCGGCGAACGCCTGACCCGCGCAAGCTCCGTGCAGGTCGCTGTCGAAGTCAGCAGCCGAGAGATGCAACTGGCTTCACCCAAAGTCTTCACCGATGCCGTAGAAAGGATGCTGCGATGAATGTGTTTTTCAGAAGCCTCGGCGCGTTGACGCTGCTGGTCTTGTCGTCATGGGCCAATGCCTTCGACCTGCAACAACTCAGTGAACAACTGGCGAAACCGGATGTTATCCACGGCCAGTTCATCCAGGAAAAACACCTGCGCGCCCTGCCGCAGCCGCTGATCAGCAAGGGCAGCTTCGTCCTCGCGAAAAATCATGGCTTGCTGTGGCTGTTGAAAACTCCGCTGCAACAGGATTACCGCATCACCGCCAATGGCATCGCCCGCCGTGACAGCAACGGCTGGCAACTGCTGCCGAACAAGAGCGCCGGCGCCGAGCAGAACCGTTTGTTCCTCGCCGTGCTGCAAGGTGACAGCAGCGGTTTGCAGCGCGATTTCGAACTGGCCCTGAGCGGCACGGCGCAGCAGTGGCAACTGACCCTGACGCCGCGTTCGATGCTGCTCAAGCAAGTGTTCAAGCAGATCAATATCGATGGCGGCGCCCTAGTGCAAACCATTGAGCTGCTGGAAACCCAGGGCGACAGCACCCTGCTGCGCATGCACGACAGTACGGCCGAGCAACCCTTGAGCGAAGCGGAGCAACATGACTTTGCCGAGTGAACGCAAGCTGCCCTGGCTGTTTCTGAGCCTGCTGCTGGCCGTCGTCGCGCTGGCTGCCTGGCAGTGGCGCGACGGTGCGCCGCTGTCGGCCAATCTCATGGAGCTGGTACCCGGGACCAGTCCAGACGCGCTGGAAGTGCGCGCCGAACAGCGCATGCAAGAACCGCTCAATCGCGAAATGCTGGTGCTGGTCGGCCACGCCGATCGCCAGCAAGCGCTGACCATGGCCCAGCAACTGGGCGAACAATGGCAGGCCAGCGGTCTGTTCGAAACCGTGCAGTGGAACCTGCAAGCCGACTTGCCGGCGCTGCGCAAGCAATTGCTGCAAGGGCGTTTGGCGATGCTCTCGGCGGATGATCGGCAGCTACTCAGCGAGCACCCCGACGCGTTCATCCAGCAGCGTGTGCAGGCGCTGTTCGACCCGTTCAACGGCTTTACCCTGGTGCCGAGCCAGGACGATTGGCTTGGCCTGACCGGACGCATCCAGAACAGCCAGCCGAAACACGGCGCGGTGCAACTGGACATTGGCAGCGGCGCACTGGTCGCCGATGCCGACGGCAAGAGCTGGGTGATGCTGCGTGCGCGCACCACGGGCAATGCCTTCGACATGAACCTGCCGTTGCAAGTGGCAGAGCTGCTCCAGCACAGCCGCGAACAAGCGGCAAAAAGCGACGTGCAGTTGCTCGCCGCCAGTGGCCTGCTTTACGCCGCCAACGGCCAGCAACAAGCCACCCGCGAAATGACCTGGGTCGGCGGTGGTGCGACGGTTGGCATTCTGCTGTTGCTGCTGTTGGCGTTTCGCCGTTGGGGCGTGTTGCTGGCGTTCGTCCCGGTGCTGGTCGGCATGCTGTTCGGCGCGGTGGCCTGCGTTGCGCTGTTCGGCCACATGCATGTGATGACGCTGGTGCTCGGCTCGAGTCTGATCGGCGTTGCCGTCGATTACCCGCTGCACTATCTGTCCAAGAGCTGGAGTCTCAAGCCCTGGCGCAGCTGGCCGGCCCTGCGCCTGACCTTGCCGGGGCTGACCCTGAGCCTGATCACCAGCGTTATCGGCTACCTGGCGCTGGCGTGGACGCCGTTCCCGGCATTGACGCAGATCGCCGTGTTCTCCGCTGCCGGCTTGCTCGGTGCCTATCTGTCGGCGGTCTGCCTGCTGCCGGCGCTGCTGAAAAATGTCCAACTGCGCCCGGCGCAATGGCCGCTGCGCCTGGCCGAACGCCTGATTCATCTGCGTGAGGCGCTGCTCGGTTGCATTCGCACGCCCGCGCTGCTGGCCCTGCTGATCGCCTTCTGCGTCGGCGGCCTGATGCAGTTGCAGAGCAAAAACGATATCCGCCAATGGGTCGGCGCGCCGCAGCATCTGACCGACGAAGCGCAGACCATCGCGCGCATCACGGGGTATCAACCGACCAGCCAGTTCTTCCTCGTCCGTGCGGCCAATCAGGAGCAATTGCTCGAGCGCCAGGCAGCGCTGAGCGAGCGCCTGCAGCAACTGGTCAACCTCGACAAACTGCAAGGTTATCTGGCCCTCGATCAACTGGTCAGCGCGCCGAGCCAGCAACAGCAAGTGCGTGAATCACTGAACAAGCTGCCGTCGTTCTGGCAACCGCTGCTCGATCTCGGCGTGCCGGTGGCTGCGTTGCAAAATGAATTGCAGCAATTGCAGACCCTGCCCGCCGAAGACATCGACGCCGCGCTGGCCGGCCCGCTCGGTGAGCCGTATCGGACACTGTGGCTTGGACCGACTGAAGACGGCGTCGCAGCGATGACCAGTTTGCAGGGCTTGAACAATCCGTCGTTGTTGCGCGTGCAAGCGCTCGATTTGCCGGGGGTGGTGCTGGTCGATCGCCTCGGTGACCTGAACACGGTCTTTGCCGCCACGCAGATCAGCGCCGCCGAACTGAAACTGGCCTCCTGCGTGTTGATCGTGCTGGTGCTGATGCTGCCGTTCGGCCTGACCGGCGCCCTGCGTATCGTCGCCCTGCCGCTGCTGGCGGCGCTGTGCAGTCTGGCCAGCCTTGGCTGGCTCGGTCAGCCGCTGACCCTGTTCAGCCTGTTCGGCCTGTTGCTGGTGACGGCGATCAGCGTCGATTACGCAATCCTCATGCGTGAACAGGTCGGCGGCGCGGCGGTGAGCCTGCTCGGCACCTTGCTCGCAGCGGTGACGACGTGGCTGTCGTTCGGCCTGCTGGCGGTCTCCAGTACGCCGGCGGTGAGCAATTTCGGCCTGTCGGTAAGCCTCGGCCTGGCCTTCAGCTTCATGCTCGCGCCGTGGGCCGGGCGCCATGAACCGGCTGCGGAGACAAGCGCATGATGATCTTCGGCTTCTGGTTGCTGGCCTTGGCGCTGTTTGCCCTGGCGACCCGGGTCGGCCGTCATTTCGGCCTGATTCCGATCGTCAGTCAGTTGCTGCTGGCGAGCTTCGGCTTGCCGCTGCTGATGTACTTCTGGATCGAGCCGGGCTGGCAGCTCAGCGGCGCACAACTGATCGCTCCGGACTGGCTGAAAAACCTCTACAGCCTGAGCTTCGCCTTGCTGCTCGGGCATATCCTCAGCGATGTCATCGATCTGCGTCTGGATCGCCAGAGCGTGAAAATCGCTGTACCGAGTTTCGCTGTGCCGTTCGCTTGCGGGCTGGCGGTCGCGTATTGGTTGCTGCCGGCGCAGCCGTGGCTCAACGCACTGGCCATCGGACTGGTCTTCGCCATAACGGCGATCCCGGTGTTGTACCTGTATCTGCGTCACATCGATTACCCGCCCGCTGCCACACGGCGTCTGGTGCAAACCGCGATCCTTATCGATCTGACTTGCTGGACGCTGTTCGGCCTCGCCCAGGGCAGCCTGCACTTGAGCAGCCTGTTGCTGCCTGTGGCCATGGCCGGCGTGCCACTGCTTTTGCACCTGCTGCGCGTGCGTCGCCCTCTGACCTACAGCCTCGGCTTCTTCGCCCTGCTGGTCATGGCCGAGCATTACAAACTCAACGCGCTGATTTTCGGCATCGGCTATCTGCTGTGCATGGCGCTGCTGAAAGTGCCGTTGGTGCTGCCGTTGCCGGCACGCTGGATGAGCCGCTTGCAGACGTGGATCGCGATCCCGCTGATCCTCACGTTCGGTATCGTCCAGATCGACGTGCACAGCGCCCTCGCCAGCCTTGGCGCCGGGCAGTGGGCGGCGCTGCTGCTGTTGCCGATTGCCAGTAAACTGCTGGGCAACTGGCTCGGCCTCGGTTGGGCGGGCGCCTCGTTCGCTGGCGCCAGCCGCTGGCGCGAAAGCGTGCTGCTGAACATTCGCGGCCTGAGCGAAATCGTCTTTCTCAATCTGCTATTGCAACAACAGCTCATCACTCCGGCGCTGTATTTCGCGCTGATGCTGATGGGCCTGATCGCGACGCTGCTGCCTGCCCTGATCGGCCTGCATCGCGCGCCCCTGAATCTGAACAGTCCCTTGCCCCGGAGCTCACGTGCCAATCGTTGAAATGGAATCCCGTCAGGTCGTGATCATCGGTGCCGGCCCGTCCGGTGCTATCGCCGCAGCCCTGCTCAAACGCAAGGGCCACGATGTGCTGGTGCTCGAGCGCCAGCACTTCCCGCGCTTCTCCATCGGCGAAAGCCTGCTCAGCCATTGCCTGGATTTCGTCGAAGAAGCCGGCATGCTCGACGCCGTCAACGCCGCCGGTTTCCAGCGCAAGACCGGCGCGGCGTTTGCCTGGGGCGAGCGCTACAGCGCCTTCGATTTTGGCGACACCTTCACCGCCGGCAAGCCGACCACGTTCCAGGTGCAGCGCGCTGATTTCGACAAGTTGCTGGCCGATCAAGCGGCATTGCAAGGTGCGGAAATCCGTTATGGCGATGCGATCGTCAGCGTCGATTTCGATCAGGCGAAACCGCAACTCGATGTGCGCCGCGAAGATGGCAGCGAGTACCGCGTCGAAGCCGATTTCGTCCTGGACGCCAGCGGCTACGGCCGCGTGCTGTCGCGTCTGCTCGACCTCGAAGCGCCTTCGAATTTCCCGGTGCGCCAGGCGGTGTTCACCCACGTTGAAGATCACATCGACAATCCGGCGTTCGACCGCGAAAAGATCCTTGTCACCACCCATCCCGAGCATCGCGATGTGTGGTTCTGGACCATCCCGTTCAGCAATGGCCGCTGCTCGGTGGGCGTGGTCGCGGCTGAGGAACACTTTCAGGGCCGCGACAGCGACCTGGATGCCTGCCTGCGCAGTTTTATCGCCGAGACGCCGAGCCTCGCCGGGGTTCTGAACAACGCGGTCTGGGACACCCCGGCGCGCACCCTCGGCGGCTACGCGGCCAATGTGAAAACCCTGCATGGCCCGGGCTTCGCGCTGCTGGGCAACGCCGCAGAATTCCTCGACCCGGTGTTCTCCTCCGGCGTGACCATCGCCATGCGTTCGGCGAGCATGGCCGCCGGTGTGCTGCACCGTCAGTTGCAGGGTGAAACGGTCGACTGGCAAAGCGAATTTGCCGAGCCACTGAAACGCGGCGTCGACACCTTCCGCTGCTACGTCGAAGGCTGGTACGCCGGCACCTTCCAGGACGTGATTTTCTACGAGGACAGCCAGGCGGAGATTCGCCGGATGATCTGCTCGATCCTCGCCGGTTACGCCTGGGACGAGCGCAACCCGTTCGTCAGCGAAGCGCGGCGCCGGCTGAAGATGATTTCCCAACTCTGCGCGCAGGACGCCTCATGAATTACCTGAGCGACAGTTACGTCGAGGAAACCCGCTTCGGCCTCTGGTTCCTGCGCAGCCACACTTGGCAGCACCACGTGCTGCGCGTGGCGATCAACGATTTGCGTGGCTTGTTCAGTGAAGCGCTGCCGGAACACCCGGTGCTGCTGGACGCCGGTTGCGGTCAGGGCAAGTCCTTCGGCCACCTGCGCCAGACCTTCGCCCCGCAGCGCCTGATCGGCGTCGACGCCGACCCGCACAGTTTGCAACTCAGCGCCGAAGAGGCCACGCGCCTGGGCATGCCAGTCGACTTGATCGGCAGCGATTGCGCCACGCTCAACGTCGCCGATGCCAGCGTCGACCTGCTGTTCTGCCACCAGACCTTCCACCACTTGGTCGAGCAGGAAAAGGCCTTGGCCGAGTTCTATCGCGTGCTCAAGCCGGGCGGCTATCTGCTGTTCGCCGAGTCCACCGAGGCTTACATTGATACCTGGGTGATTCGCTGGCTGTTCCGCCATCCGATGCATGTGCAGAAGAGCGCCGCCGGCTACCTGCAGATGATTCGCGAGCAGGGCTTCGAGTTTGCCGAGCGCAATGTTTCCTACCCGTATCTGTGGTGGAGCCGGTCGAAGGATTTTGGTTTGCTGGAGCGGCTGGGGTTGAGCAAACCCAAGCCATTCGGTGAGCGCGAAGAGACGCTGGTAAACGTCGTCGCGCGCAAGCCGCTTGCAGGGGCTATCTGATGCGCCACTTTCGGCCTGAATACATTGGTCCCTGTGGGAGCTGGCTTGCCAGCGATGGCGGTGTGTCAGTCAAAAAAAATGCAGGATATGCCGACGCCATCGCTGGCAAGCCAGCTCCCACAAGGTTTGTGGTGTGGCTAGTATTGCTGCTATTTGCCTTGCTCAGTGCCTGCGCCAGCCAGCCACCGCTACCAGCGGCCAACCCGACACTGCCTCTGCCGCTGCAACTGCACATCGAGCGCGAGCAGGCCGGGCAACGTCAGGACTGGCTGCTGGTGATCCAGCGTGAAGGCGCCGGCACGCGCTGGTCGATGATGGATCCGCTGGGGATTCCCCAGGCCCGCCAGCAACTGATCGACGGGCATTGGCAGGCCGACGGTCTGCTGCCGCCGAACCCGGAAGCGCGGGAGTTGTTCGCCGCATTGCTGTTCGCTTTGACGCCTTCCGCCGAACTGCTGCGCAATTATCCCGACGCCCGGCAACAGGCCGATCAGCGTTCACTGCCGGCGCGCTGGAACATCCGCTATTCACAACCGTTGAGCTTCCAATTGAATCTGCCCCAAGGCCCGCACTATCGCGTTTCCCAGTTAGGTGAATCGACGCCATGACCGCTTACCTGAATGCCCTCGGCGTGATCTGCGCCCTGGGCCGCGACAAGTCTGAAGTCGCGCGCAATCTGTTTGCCGGCGACTGCTCGGGAATGCGCCACGAGTCCGGTTGGGTCGCCGAGCGTGAACTGCCTGTCGCCGGCGTGCACGGTGAATTGGCGCCGATCCCCGCCGGACTGGTCGAGCACAGCAGCCGCAACAATCAGCTGTTGCTGGAAGCCGCGCTGCAAGTCCGCGATGACATCGACCGCGCGATCCGGGCCTATGGCCGTGAGCGCATCGGCGTGGTGCTCGGCACCAGCACCTCGGGTATCGACGAGGCCAGCCGTGGTCTGGCGCATTACATCCGCGAACAACAATTTCCTCCCGAGTACGACTATCGCCAGCAGGAACTCGGCGCCCCGGCGAATTTCCTCGCTGAGTGGCTGCAACTGAGCGGCCCGGCCTACGTGATTTCCACTGCCTGTACCTCCAGCGCCCGCGCGCTGATGAGCGCCCAGCGCCTGCTCGATCTGGGCCTGTGCGACGCGGTGCTGTGTGGCGGCGTCGACAGTCTGTGCAAGCTCACGCTGAACGGTTTCTCTTCGCTGGAAGCCGTTTCAGACGAACGCTGCAATCCTTTTTCTGCCAACCGCAAAGGCATCAATATCGGCGAAGCAGCGGTGCTGTTCGTGATGAGCAAACAGCGCGGCGAAGGCCCGGGCATCGCCCTGCTGGGGACGGGCGCCAGCTCCGATGCGCACCATATTTCCGCGCCGGAGCCGAGCGGTCGCGGCGCTCTGCAAGCGATGCAAAAAGCCCTTGGCCGCGCCCAACTGCAAGCCGCACAAATCAACTACCTGAACCTGCACGGCACGGCCACTGCGCACAACGACGCAATGGAAAGTCTGGCGGTCGCGGCGCTGTTTCCCGAAGGCGTCGCCTGCTCGTCGACCAAACCGCTGACCGGCCACACCCTCGGCGCTGCCGGCGCGCTGGAAGCGGCGTTCTGCTGGCTGAGCCTGAGTGCCGAAAACCCTGAACAGGCGTTACCGCCGCATATCTGGGACGGCCAGGCCGATCCCGCGCTCCCGCCGCTCAAGTGGGTGACCGCGAGCGAACGCCTGACGTCCATTGCACCGCGCTACCTGATGAGCAACTCGTTTGCCTTCGGCGGCAACAACGTCAGCCTGATAATCGGAGACGCACCATGAGCCACTGGCCGCTCGCCGAACTGCTGCCGCATGCCGGCGACATGATCCTGATCGACGCCATCGAGCGCTTCGATGACGAGCAGATTTTCACTCGCCTGACGGTCAAGCCCGCCGGCCTGTTCAACCTGCCCGATGGCAGCCTGCCGGCGTGGGTCGGCGTCGAGCTGATGGCGCAGAGCGTCGCCGCTTTCGCCGGTTGCCACGCCCGGCAAAAAGGCAATCCGGTGGAGCTCGGCTTTCTCCTCGGCACGCGCAAATTCGAGTGCAACGTCGAAGCCTTTGCGCCCGGCAGCGAGCTGACCATCCATGGCCTGCGCTCACTGGAAGACGACAACGGCATGGGCGTATTCGAATGTCACATCCACGGTGACGGCATTCATGCCAGCGCCCGGCTGAACGTGTTCCGTCCGCCGCAAGCCAACCAATATCTGCAACAGACAAAGGAGTCGCACGATGACTGAATCCGTACTGGTCACCGGCTCCAGCCGGGGCATCGGCCGCGCCATTGCCTTGCGTCTGGCGCAGGCCGGGCATGACATCGTCCTGCATTGCCGCAGCGGCATGCCCGAAGCCCAAGCGGTGCAGGCCGAAATCGAAGCGCTGGGCCGCCGCGCACGCATCCTGCAATTCGACGTCGCCGACCGTGAAACCTGCAAAAGCATTCTCGAAGCCGATGTCGAAAATCACGGTGCCTATTACGGCGTGGTGCTCAACGCCGGGCTGACCCGCGACGGCGCGTTTCCGGCGCTGAGCGATGACGATTGGGACGTGGTCCTGCGCACCAACCTCGACGGTTTCTACAACGTTCTGCACCCGGTGATGATGCCGATGATCCGTCGTCGCGCCGCCGGGCGCATCGTCTGCATCACCTCGGTGTCGGGCCTGATCGGCAACCGTGGCCAGGTCAATTACAGCGCCTCGAAGGCCGGCGTAATCGGTGCGGCAAAGGCGTTGGCGATCGAGCTGGGCAAGCGCAAAATTACGGTTAACTGCGTCGCCCCTGGCCTGATCGACACGGCCATGCTCGACGAAAACGTGCCGGTGGAGGAGCTGATGAAAATGATCCCCGCGCAACGCATGGGCACCCCTGTGGAAGTGGCTGCTGCGGTGAATTTCCTGATGTCGGCGGAAGCCTCGTACATCACCCGCCAGGTGCTGGCGGTCAACGGAGGCCTGTGCTGATGAAGCGCGTCGTCGTCACCGGCATGGCCGGCATCACCTCGCTGGGCAGCGACTGGCCGACCATTGCCGGCAATTTCGCGGCCAATCGCAGCGGCATTCGCCGCATGGACGAGTGGGATCGCTTCACTGAGCTGAACACGCGTCTGGCCGGGCCTATCGATGATTTTCTCGTACCGTCGCACTGGACCCGCAAGCAGTTGCGCAGCATGGGCCGGGTTTCGCGCCTGGCGGTCGGCGCAGCAGAAAAGGCTCTGGCCGATGCTGGCCTGCTCGGTGACGAATCGATCAAGGACGGGCGCATGGGCGTCGCTTGTGGTTCGTCTACCGGCAGCACCGACGAAATCAAAGCGTTCGGCAACATGCTGCTCAACTCGGTAGCCGAGGGCCTGAACGCCAACTCCTACGTGCGGATGATGCCGCACACCACCGCCGCCAATATCAGCATTTTCTTCGGCCTCACCGGTCGCCTGATCCCCACCTCCAGCGCCTGCACCAGCGGCAGCCAGGGCATCGGCTACGCCTACGAGGCAATCAAGTTTGGCCGCCTGCCGTTGATGCTCGCCGGCGGCGCCGAAGAACTCTGCCCGACCGAAGCCATGGTGTTCGACGCGCTCTACGCCACCAGCCTGAAAAATGATGCACCCCAGACCAGCCCTCGCCCGTACGATAAGGGCCGCGACGGTCTGGTGATCGGCGAAGGTGGCGGCATGCTCGTGCTTGAGGAGCTGGAACACGCCCTCGCCCGTGGCGCGCACATTCACGCGGAAATCGTCGGTTTCGGCAGCAACGCCGACGGCCAGCACACCACCCGCCCGGAACAGGTCACGATGCGCCGCGCCATGGAGCTGGCCCTGGAAGATGCCGGCCTCACCCCGGACGCCATCGGCTATGTGAACGGCCACGGCACCGCGACCGAACAGGGCGACATCGCCGAAACGCTGGCGACCAGCAGCCTGTTCGGTGAGCACATGCCGATCAGCTCGCAGAAGAGTTTTCTCGGCCACACCCTCGGTGCCTGCGGTGCGCTGGAGTCATGGTTCAGCATCGAGATGCTCAACAGCGACCGTTACGTGCACACCTTCAACCTCGACGAGGTCGACCCGCACTGCGGCAAGCTCGATTACCTGCGCGGCGAATTTCGCCAGATGCGCCACGATTACGTGATGAACAACAACTTCGCTTTCGGTGGCGTCAACACTTCGTTGATCTTCCGCCGCTGGGCATAACCGAATCAATCCAGGTCAAGGAGACCTACATGCACTTCAACAAACTCGCCGCCGTCACTTTGCTGCTCTGCGCACTGCCAGCGATCAGCCAAGCCCGCGACACGGCGGTCTACCTGCCATTCGACAAAGCCGTCGCCGAAGCCACCCGCTCGGGCAAGATCGATGGCAGCGTGAAATTCTATCTGGCCGGCAACACCCCGGCGGGCAAAGTCACCGTGGTCAGCCCCGACGCCGTGACCAACAAGAAAACCAACGCCTTCAACAAGTCCGACGAAGTCGCCTGCGAATGGGTTGCCCAATCGGCAATCATCAGCCTGCACCAGGCCGCGAAAAACGCCGGCGCCAACGCCGTGACCAACATCGTCAGTTTTTACAAGCGCAACGAGCGCAAGGACGCGCAAACCTACGAATGCCACGCCGGCGCGATCATGGCGGGCGTGGCGTTGAAGGGTGATCTGGCGAAGGTTCAGTAAACGCCAGAAACGACAAAGGGCGCCGTTTGGCGCCCTTTTTTTGCGGTGATTGAACAGCATCTACACTCGCTGATGCAGGTCGCAGCACCGTAACCTGCCCTCGCAGTCTCTTTCACCGTCAAAGGAGATGACCATGCAAGTGAAAGCCCTGATCGCCGCTGCGCTTTTCGCGCTACTGCCCAGTGCCAGCCATGCCACCAACCTCATGTACATGCCTTTCGAAACCGTGCTGTCGGACGCCATTCGCGCCGGTCGGCTGGATGGCAGTGTGAAGTTCTACCTGATCGGCAACGGGCCGCAGGGCACTCAGCAGTTGCTGCGCCAAGGGGTGGTCAGTGATTTGAAAACCAACGGCTTCAACAAGAGCGATCAGGCTTCGTGTGAATGGGTGTTGCAGTCGAATCTGATCAAATTGCAGGCTGATGCCAAGCGCGTTGGGGCGAATGCGGTTGTGAATATCGTCAGTTACTACGACCAGCATGTGCGCAAGGATTTGAATACGTACGAGTGCCGGGCAGGAGTTTTTGTTACCCGGGTG
>NZ_WBRZ01000379.1:0-3988 GCF_008923895.1 Pseudomonas sp. GXM4 | reverse complement strand
GCATCACCAAGAATCCAACCACCCTCGAAGAGTTCTACGCAGCCGGCGACAAGCTGAAAGCGGCGGGCTTCATTCCGCTCGCCCACGGCGGTCAGCCTTGGCAGGACAGCACCGTGTTCGAAGCCGTGGTGCTCTCGGTCATGGGCGTGGATGGCTACAAGAAAGCCCTGGTCGATCTCGACAACAAAGCGCTGACCGGCCCGGAAATGGTCAAGGCGCTCACCGAGCTGAAGAAAGTCGCGACCTACATGGACGCTGACGGCAAAGGCCAGGACTGGAACCTCGAAGCGGCCAAGGTCATCAACGGCAAGGCCGGCATGCAGATCATGGGTGACTGGGCCAAGTCCGAATGGACCGCCGCCAAGAAAGTCGCCGGCAAGGACTACGAGTGCGTAGCGTTCCCGGGCACCGACAAGGCGTTCACCTACAACATCGACTCGCTGGCCGTGTTCAAGCAGAAGGATGCAGGCACTGCGGCCGGTCAGCAGGACATCGCCAAAGTCGTGCTGGGTGAGAACTTCCAGAAAGTCTTCAGCATCAACAAAGGCTCGATCCCGGTGCGCAACGACATGTTGAACAACATGGACAAGCTCGGCTTCGACTCCTGCGCACAGACCGCTGCCAAGGACTTCCTGGCGGACGCCAAGTCCGGCGGCCTGCAACCAAGCATGGCGCACAACATGGCGACCACGCTGGCCGTGCAGGGCGCGTTCTTTGACGTAGTCACCAACTACATCAACGACCCGAAAGCCGACCCGGCCGATGCGGCGAAGAAACTCGGCGCGGCGGTTCAGTCGGCCAAGTAATGCTTGGCCCTGTAGGAGTGGGCGTTTGTGGTGAGGGGATTCATCCCCGATGGGTTGCGAAGCGACCCCGGAAAGTTGCAGCGGTGCAGTGTCTGAAATACCGCATGTAATGATTTCGCGACTGCTGCGCAGTCGATCGGGGATAAATCCCCTCGCCACAAGGCTCACTTCTGCAAGGGAATGCTTTCGTAAACCCTTATTGTGGATTTCCCCATGAGTTCTGTTGCTGTGTTCAGCAAGGCCTCGCCGTTCGATGCATTGCAGCGCTGGCTACCGAAACTGGTGCTGGCGCCGAGCATGTTCATCGTGCTGGTGGGCTTCTATGGCTACATCCTGTGGACGTTCATTCTGTCGTTCACCACCTCGACCTTCCTGCCCAACTACAAGTGGGCCGGCCTGGCGCAATATGCGCGGTTGTTCGACAACGATCGCTGGTGGGTGGCGAGCAAGAACCTCGCCGTGTTCGGCGGTATGTTCATCGGCATTACCCTGGTGATCGGCGTGTTGCTGGCGGTGTTCCTCGACCAGCGCATCCGTCGCGAAGGCTTTATCCGCACCATTTACCTGTACCCGATGGCGCTCTCGATGATCGTTACCGGTACCGCATGGAAATGGCTGCTCAACCCGGGCATGGGCCTGGACAAATTGTTGCGTGACTGGGGCTGGGAAGGCTTCCGTCTGGACTGGCTGATCGACCCTGATCGCGTGGTCTACTGCCTGGTGATCGCCGCTGTGTGGCAAGCCTCTGGCTTCATCATGGCGATGTTCCTCGCCGGCCTGCGTGGCGTCGATCAATCGATCATCCGTGCTGCGCAGATCGACGGCGCGAGCATGCCGCGCATTTACTGGAAAGTCGTGCTGCCAAGCCTGCGTCCGGTGTTCTTCAGTGCGGTGATGATCCTCGCGCACATCGCGATCAAGAGCTTCGACCTCGTTGCGGCAATGACCGCCGGCGGTCCGGGTTATTCCTCCGACCTGCCAGCGATGTTCATGTATTCCTTCACCTTCAGTCGCGGCCAGATGGGCATGGGCTCGGCCAGTGCGATTCTGATGCTCGGTGCGATCCTCGCGATCATCGTGCCTTACCTGTATTCCGAGCTGAGGACCAAGCGTCATGACTAGTCTTGCTGCCAAACCCGCTATCAGCTTGAGCCGCATCGCAATCTACGCGGTGCTGATCCTTGCGGTGTTTCTGTATCTGGTGCCGCTGGTGGTGATGTTGCTGACCAGCTTCAAGACCCCGGAAGACATCAGCACCGGCAACCTGCTGAGCTGGCCGACCGTGGTCAGCGGCATCGGCTGGGTCAAGGCCTGGGCCACGGTTGACGGCTACTTCTGGAACTCGATCAAGATCACCGTACCGGCCGTCATCATCTCCACCGCGATCGGTGCGTTGAACGGTTACGTGTTGTCGATGTGGCGCTTCCGTGGTTCGCAGTTGTTCTTCGGTCTGCTGCTGTTCGGCTGCTTCCTGCCGTTCCAGACTGTGCTGCTGCCGGCCTCGTTCACCCTCGGCAAGATGGGCCTGGCGAGCACCACCACCGGCCTGGTGTTCGTGCACGTGGTCTACGGTCTGGCGTTCACCACGCTGTTCTTCCGCAACTACTACGTGAGCATTCCCGATGCGCTGGTCAAGGCTGCGCGTCTGGATGGCGCGGGTTTCTTCACGATTTTCCGCCGCATCATTCTGCCGATGTCGACGCCGATCATCATGGTCTGCCTGATCTGGCAGTTCACCCAGATCTGGAACGACTTCCTGTTCGGTGTGGTGTTCTCCAGCGGTGATTCGCAACCGATCACCGTGGCGCTGAACAACCTGGTCAACACCAGCACCGGCGCCAAGGAATACAACGTGGATATGGCAGCGGCGATGATCGCCGGCCTGCCGACCCTGCTGGTCTATGTGGTCGCAGGCAAGTATTTCGTGCGCGGGCTGACGGCCGGCGCGGTCAAGGGGTAATCATGGCTACGCTTGAACTTCGCAACGTAAACAAGACCTACGGGGCCGGCCTGCCGGACACCCTGAAGAACATCGAACTGTCGATCAAGGACGGTGAATTCCTGATCCTCGTCGGCCCGTCGGGCTGCGGCAAATCGACCCTGATGAACTGCATCGCCGGCCTGGAAACCATCACCGGCGGCGCGATCATGATCGGTGATCAGGACGTCAGCGGCATGAGCCCCAAGGATCGCGACATCGCCATGGTGTTCCAGTCCTACGCGCTGTACCCGACCATGAGCGTGCGCGAGAACATCGAGTTCGGCCTGAAGATTCGCAAGATGCCACAAGCAGCGATCGACGAAGAAGTCGCCCGCGTCGCCAAGCTGTTGCAGATCGAACACCTGCTCAATCGCAAGCCGGGCCAGCTCTCCGGTGGTCAGCAACAGCGCGTGGCGATGGGCCGTGCTCTGGCGCGGCGGCCGAAGATCTACCTGTTCGACGAACCGCTGTCGAACCTCGACGCCAAGCTGCGCGTCGAGATGCGCACCGAAATGAAACTGATGCACCAGCGCCTGAAAACCACCACGGTCTACGTGACCCACGACCAGATCGAAGCGATGACTCTGGGCGACAAGGTCGCGGTGATGAAGGACGGCATCATTCAGCAGTTCGGTACGCCGAAAGACATCTACAACGACCCGGCCAACCTGTTCGTCGCAAGCTTCATCGGTTCGCCGCCGATGAACTTCATCCCCCTGCGTTTGCAGCGCAAGGACGGTCGTCTGCTGGCGCTGCTCGACAGCGGCCAGGCGCGTTGCGAATTGCCGATGAGCATGCAGGACGCCGGGCTTGAAGACCGCGAAGTGATCCTCGGCCTGCGTCCGGAGCAGATCGTGCTGGCGAATGGCGAGGGCAATGGTCTGCCGAGTATTCGCGCCGAAGTGCAGGTCACCGAACCGACCGGTCCGGACACCTTGGTGTTCGTCAACTTGAACGACACCAAGGTCTGCTGCCGACTGGCGCCGGACGTGGCACCGCAGGTGGGCGAAAGCCTGACGCTGCAGTTCGATCCATCGAAAGTGTTGTTGTTCGACGCCAATACCGGTGAGCGCCTGGGCGTTGCGGGCCAGGTGCAGACAGAGACCCGGTCGGCGAATGTGGCGCAGTTCAAAGGCCGCTGAAAAACAATGCTGGAATGCGGTCCGGTGGGAGCTGGCTTGCCAGCGATGGCATCAAACCG
>NZ_WBRZ01000378.1:0-3992 GCF_008923895.1 Pseudomonas sp. GXM4 | reverse complement strand
GTGACGTTTGATGAAGTCGCCTCAAAGGCTCAAATCGCCGGCGCCAGTGACATCCGCCCTGTGGGTGCGAGCCTGCTCGCGAAAACGGTCTGTCAGTGACATTTGAACTGTCTGACACTCCGCCTTCGCGAGCAGGTTCGCTCCCACAATGGGCCATTGGTTTATTCAAGGTTTCTGCGCGGCCTTCAGGCACTTCAGGTCATTGAAGTCCTTGCGCACGCCCTCGATTTTCTTCAGCAAGCGCTCACGCTGCTGCGGCGTGCTCTCGGCCATCAAGTCGACAAACAGCGATCGTGCCTGCGCTTCAGTATTGGCGTAGGCCTTGCGGTAATCCGCTGTCCATAAGCGCTCGCGGTTGACCAGAAGCGTCTCGATGCGTTGTGGGAATTCCGCGCTTTGGCGTTGCGCAACGGCGGCGCTGAACTGTTGCTGCCAGTGCGCGCGGTTGGCGATCCATTGGGTGTTCTGGTCGCCCAAGGCATTGGTCCAGGCCACGACGCGTTGTTTCTGTTTATCACTGAGCGGGCCTAGCCAATCGTTCAGGCGTTTTTCCATGCGCTCGCCGCGTTCCTTGATCTGCTGGGCCAGCGGTGGTTTCACGTATTCCTGCTGACGTTTGCGCAAATCCTTGGCAAACGCGTCGTTCATTTCTGCCACCTGTTTATCGTCCAGGCCTTGCAGCAACTCGATGGCCGAAGGGGTGATTTCCCGGGCGGTTTCGGCGATAGCCTGTTTGGCTTCGGCGGTGCGCTCCTGCAGCGCGGCGTCAGTTACCTGATTGCTCTCGACCATGGCCTGCAAACGGTCCAGCCAATCGAGGTAACCGGGTAATTGCGTGGTGCAATGCCAGCTCAGGTGTTCCTTGAGCCGGTCGTTGAACCAGTCTTTCTGCTCGCCGTTCATGTCCACGTAGTCGCTGAGCGACCACGGGATGATCACGTCGAGGTTGCGGTAGGCCAGGCCAACGCGGCTGCAAGCGCCGAGGGCGAGGGTGAAGATGAGCAGGGCGGCAATCTGTTTGAACCAGCGAGACATGGGCAAATCCTTGCGAGAGCCTGGCGTCGGAAATCTGATTCTTATGTGATGCAGGATGCGCGCGGCAGTTCAGCCGATCAATAGAACGTGCGTACAGCCTTGAGTGTGACGAGGCCGTCGCACTCGCTGTTGTGCCCGGAATACGCCGAGCAATCACTGCCGCTGAGGCTGGAGTCGCTGTAGATCAGATCAAGATCGACGCCCATGAATGGCCGCGACAGTTTCACCGACCAATCAGTGAAATTGCTGATATAGCCACCGTCCACCGCCGCTGGTGTATTCAACTGGTGCGTGGTGTATTTCATGCTCACGCCAATGCCGAACGGCTGATTGCCAGTGAGGTCGGCAAACAAGGTGTTGTTCTGTTTATCCGGGTCGTTGCTCAATGCGATGCCGAAGCGACTGCCGAGCAAGGTCAGACCGCCGAACAGCTCCTGGCTGTCGAGGGTGTCCACGCGGGGATAGCTGTAATGGATCATCCCGACTTCATAGCCGAGCACCTGATCGAACGGCTGCTTGAAGCCGACGTAGGAATCGATCTCGAGGTTCTTGCCCGGGCTGATGCCCATGCTCGGCGCGTACTGGCCGAAATACACGCCGCTGTCGTGGCTCAGATCAAGGCCACCGTGGAACGAGCCGACCGCCGCCGGTTTCACCAGGCCCTGGGCCATGCTGCGGCTGGGCGTGGTGCCCAGCTTGAGATCGAAGTCGCCCAGTTCACCCTGAAAAACCTGCGCGTGCGCGGTCGCGCCTGACAGCAGGCTGACGAACAATAAACAGGGAAATGGGCGCATGCGTCACTCCATGAACCGCGAGCGCAGGGCGAAGGCCTGCTGAAACGCTTGATCTAGACGCGTGCAAGGATACCGGCGAATGCCCGGCATTGATGGCCGTTCGTCGATTTTCCGGAATTTTTGTTTAAAACGAAGGGGGATTGCGCGGTGCCAGTCCAGGCGCTTCGAAGCTCAAAGCGCCTCTGGACGGGGTGAAACCGGTATTACTTCTTGCCCAGGCTGATCTGCTTGGACGGGCCGAATGTCTGGCCACTGACGCCTTTGGCAATTTGCTGGATCTCGCCGCCGGACTTGAGGAATGCTGCGATCTGATCGTTGATCGATTCGCTGGTTTCAACGGCTGGAGCTGGCTTTGCTTTGCTGGTGGATGCTTTTACACGCATGGCGGCCATTAACCTTTAGAAAAGTAACTCGGCCAGGCATCGTACAGGAATAACTTGACAATAGCTTGGTAAATATCCCCCGGATTAACCAGCCGTAACGCTGCATTATTACCGGCCGCCAACTCGTAATAACCAGCTAACGTGCTGTTTTAAATAAGAACATTTAATTGGGGTGAGGCAAATCAGCACAGCCGTGAAGCGTCGGGTCGGACTGACGAGCGGCACCCCGTAGGGCAGTGATCAAGCAAAATCAACAGGTTGACGCAGATTTTCCGCTGCGAGGATCTGTCGCCCGACGTCTGCGGCAAAAACGGGTAGAATGCCGCCCACGTATTGAGGGTTTCGGAAATGGCTTTAGTCGGGCGTTACAACAGTTTGCAAGTGGTTAAACACACTAACTTCGGTTTATATCTGGACGGCGGTGCCGATGGCGAAATTCTTTTGCCCAACCGTTATATCCCCAAAGATATTCCCAGCGAAGATGAAGACTGGCTCAACGTATTCATCTATCTGGACAGCGAAGACAAACTTCTCGCCACCACGGAAAAACCGAAAGTTCAGGTCGGCGAATTTGCCAGCCTGAAAGTGGTTGAAGTCAACAGCATCGGCGTGTTCCTCGACTGGGGCCTGCCGAAAGATCTGTTGCTGCCGTACTCGGAAGAAAAGCGCCAGATGACTGCTGGCGAATACTGTGTGGTGCACGTCTACCTCGACAAACACACGCGCCGCATCACCGCCACCGCACGCCTCGATCGTTACCTGGACAAGACCCCGGCCACCTACAGCCCGGGCCAGGAAGTTGATCTGCTGGTAGCCGAAGCCACCGACATGGGCTTCAAGGCGATCATCAACAACAAGCACTGGGGCCTGATCCACAAGAACGAGATCTTCAAGTTCATGCGTTCGGGCATGCGCGAGAAAGGCTTCATCAAGGAAGTGCGCGCCGACGGCAAGATCAGCCTGAGCCTGCAACCGGTTGGCCAGGAAGCGGCCAGCAGCCTGAGTTCGAAGATCCTCGGCAAGTTGCGCGAAAACGACGGCACCCTGGCGGTCAGTGACAAGAGTGATCCGGCACTGATCAGCAGCCTGTTCGGCGTCAGCAAGGGCAACTTCAAGAAAGCCATCGGCTCTCTGTACAAGGAAGGCAAGATCGTCATTCACGCCGATCGCATTGAACTAACCTGAGCCTTGAGTGGCCCATGTTGCAGGCCACACAAGAGGTTGGATCGATGAAAAAGGCGCTCATCGCTTACGTCGCAACGCTGCTGACGTTTCTGCTGCTCGATGGCATCTGGCTCGGGCTGCTGATGGCGCCGACCTATCGCGAACTGCTCGGTTCGCTGATGCTGGAAAAACCGCTGCTGTTGCCCGCAGCGGTTTTTTATTGCCTATACGTTATTGGCTGCGTGGTATTCGTGGTCTTGCCGGCGCTGAGCTGGCAGCGAGCGGCGAAGCTGGGTGCGCTGTTGGGGCTGGTGGCCTACGGCACTTATGACCTGACCAACTGGGCAACCTTGCGCGACTGGTCGGTGCAGGTGAGTTTGATGGATTGGGCGTGGGGGACAGTGGCGACGGCGGTTGCTTGCACGGTGGGTTATCTGGTGGCGAAGCGGTTTGCCTGAGCTCATCCGGCAGTTGTGTTGGCAATGCTGGCCTCTTCGCGAGCAGGCTCGCTTGTATGGTAGGACTTGAAGGGAGGAGGAGGGACAAGGCTCGATTCTGACTGTTAGCGCAGTACAGACCGTGGGAGATTTTCACCCTCCTCCTTTCACCCAAGCGC
>NZ_WBRZ01000377.1:0-4017 GCF_008923895.1 Pseudomonas sp. GXM4 | reverse complement strand
GGGATTTGTGATCGAACTGATCCAGTGTGGGAGCGAGCTTGCTCGCGAAGAGGCCAGCCCAGACACCATCAATTCACGAGATCAGTGTCTTTCCAGCGCATTCACCAGATCATGAAACGCTTCACGATTGGAATCGTTCAGGCCCATGAGAATCTTGTGCGCTTCCAGCACCTTGATTCGCACCACTTCTTCGGATTGGTCCTGATCCGGCAGGTCGTCCAGGCACTCCGGGCACGGCACCGGGTGGTTGACGATGTTGAACACCTGCTCGAAGCCCATCGACTGCAAAAGCCGAGTGATGTCTTCGTGGGTGGTGACAACCGTCGGCAACAGGCCGACCTTCTGCCGCGACAGGATCGACAGTTTGGCCAGCAGGCCCAAGGTGGTGCTGTCGATGCTGCGGGTTTCGGTCAAATCGATCACGATCGCGTTGAAATTCAGCGCGGTGAAGATTTTCTCAATAGTCGCATCCAACGCCGAACACAGGGTCAGGCGAACTTCACCGACGAACTTCAGGACGAAGGTGCCGTCCTGCTCGGCGAACTGGATTCTACCGGTACTCATTAAAGATTCCTGCTCAACACCAACAGGGCGATATCATCCGGCATCTCCCCTAGCGTGGCCAAACCAAACACTTGCCGCAGACCATCCAGGCTGCCGCCCGCTGACTTCACCCGTTCGGGCAAAGCAGCCTCTTTTTCTTTGAGCGTTGCTTCCGGCAAAAGGTCCAGAATGCCATCAGACATCAGCGTCAGGCTGAACGTCGGCGGCAGCTCAAGCACGTGGTCTTCGTAGGTGGCTTCATTGAAAAGCCCCACCGGCAGGCCACGGCCTTCGAGATAACGAACACTGTCAGGCGTGTACAACACAGGCAAAGGCAGATGGCCGCCAATGCTATAGGTCAACAAACCGGTCTCCTCGTCGATGACTCCACCGACCATTGTGACGTGTTTACCCAGCTTACAACTGATCAGCCCCCGGTTGATATGACCGAGCACTTCCGAAGGCTTGAACTCCGGCAAGGTACCGCTGCGTTTCGATTCGAAGAGCAAACGCGTGGTCATGAACTTCAGCAGCACGGTGACGAAGGCTGATGACGCGCCATGCCCGGAAACATCCGCCAGATAAAACGCGACCCGGCGCTCGTCAACGCGGAAATAGTCGACAAAATCACCCGACAGGTACAGCGACGGGATGATCTGATGGGCAAAATTGAATTCGTCAATGCTCCACGGGCTTTCCGGCAGCATGTTCATCTGCACCTGGCGACCGGCGTTCTGGTCTTCCTGGAGCAGGTTCAGGCTGGCTTCGAGCTCGCGGTTGGCCTTTTCCAGCTTCTCGCTGTAGCGCTGGTTTTCCAGCAGCAGCCGCGCACGATCCAGGGCCCGGCGCACGGAGTGCTCGAGCACAGCCAGATCTTCGAGAGGCTTGATCAGGTAATCCGCCGCGCCCAGGCGCAGGGCCTCGACCGCGTCGTTCATCACCCCGGCACCCGAGACCACGATCACCGGCGTATCGGGTGAGCGCTCGGTGACCTGACGGATCAGTTCGAGACCGCCCATCTGCGGCATGCGCAGATCGCAGATGACCAGATCGGGCTCGTCTTGCTCGAATACCTGAAGACCCTGTTGACCGTTGCCGGCCTGCAGGACGCTGAAACCACTGTCTTCCAGATAGGCCGCGAGGCTCGCGCGCACTACCTCGTCATCATCGATTATCAGCAGCGTGGCACTGGTTTTTGGCATGTGGGCAAACGGCGCCAGAATTAGGTTGGCGTAGTGAGCGGGGCAACGGCCCTGCGCAGACTACTGGATTCGCTTTCTAGCCTCTCTGTTGCAGCGCTTTCAAGCATTCGCCTGGCGCGCGGTTTTAAACAGAGGTGCCCTTCTAAGGCGCAGACGGTACTCCCATCCGCAGAGCGTTTCAAGCATGCGCCAATTGTCGCTTGACGACTTTGTTTGTCAAATCACCGGGAGTTATAAGAACCGCTCCAACGGTAACCCGATGGAAGGTAGTGGCAGTCGCCGGTGACGCTCTGGCGCGGACAAAAAAGGCGACCCGAGGGTCGCCTTTCTGTCGCCGGTCGAAATCAGAAATCGTCTTCGACCTGACCGTCCTTCACCTTGAACTCGCGGTTTTGCAGGTAAGCATTGCGGATGAAGGTGTATTTGTCGCCGCTGATCAGCTTCTCGCTCGACAGCAGGCTGGCGCGGGTATCGACGATGTTCAGGCCGAAGATCGAATTACGCGTCGGCACGTGGTCGATGTAGCGGTACGCGCCGCTGAAGCTGTCGACGTATTTCGAAGGTGCGTCACGCAGGGTGCTCGGCCCCATCAGCGGCAACATCACGTACGGGCCGCTGCCCACGCCCCAGTAACCGAGGGTCTGACCGAAGTCTTCGTCGCTGCGGTTCAAGCCCATCTTGGTGCCGACGTCGAAGAAGCCGAGCAGACCGAAGGTGGTGTTGAAAATCAGTCGGGCGGTATCAACGCCCGCTGCAGCCGGTTTGGCCTGGAGGATGTTGTTCGCCAGGTTGGTCACATCACCGACGTTGCGGAACATATTGTGAATGCCGTCTTCAACGAACTGCGGGGTGATGAACTCATAACCCTGCGCCAGTGGCTTCAGCGCGTATGTGTCAACGAAGTCGTTGAACTGGAAAATCGGCCGGTTGACGCTTTCCCAAGGGTCTTCTTCGGTGGCCGCCTGGGTGGCGAACGGCGCCAGCAACAGGCTGGCACATACACTTAGCTGAGTGAGCGAAGGGCTCCAGCGCATAGAAAAACTCCTTGGATTCGATACTGGCGCGGTCCTCTCGGCCCGGGCATTAAGGCCGCTAGTATAAGCATAAACGCCGATTTGGGCAGTGCGCCGCTGCAAGGATATGCAGGAAGTTTCCTACGCAGCGTTTCACTCGGCTGTCATGCAACTGTCACCCCAGCGCCCTAGTCTTGAGCGTTATTTCAGGGACGTTGCCATGACTCACGCCGAAACCTTGCCCGTCGCCGCGCCCGGCCTGACTGCCGTGCTGTTCGGCCTGAGCGGTTGCCTGGTGGATTTCGGTGCCCGCGCCGCGCAAGAGTTCAACGCCCAGCCGGAACATGCCAAAACTACACCCGGCGCACTCGATAGCCTGAAAAGTTTGCAGCGCCAGGGAATTCCCTGCGCGTGGCTCGACGAATTGCCCCCCGCCCTCGCTCAGCCACTGGCCTCCTCGCTGCCAGACTGGATCAAACCGACGCAACATTCAGCAACAATGAATCCGTGGCCCGCCCCCAACGCCTGCTGGCAAGCGTTGATGGATCTGAACATCGACCGCCTCGACGGCTGCGTGCTGGTCAGTGGTGAGCCGCGCCTGTTACAGGCCGGTCTGAATGCCGGGTTATGGACGATTGGCCTGGCGTCCTGTGGCTCGCTATGCGGCCTGAGCCCGAGCGAGTGGCAGGCTTTGTCACAAAAGGAACGCGAAAAGTTGCGCGGCAAGGCAACCGTGCAATTGTTCGGCCTGGGCGTGCATTCGGTAATCGATCATCTCGGCGAACTGGACGCCTGCCTCGCCGACATCAGCCTGCGCCGCGCCAAAGGCGAAAAGCCCTGATCGGCGTCATGCAGGTTTACCAAGAGTGGATTAATCTAAAGGTCAGCCATAGACCTTTGGCGCGTGGCTGCGGTCAATGCCAGTGCCTATTGATAAAAGGAAACCACCATGCCCGCCCAAGAACTGCAAAAACAGCTCGATACCCTGCGCGAGCAGCTGGAACACAATCCACCGCTGTCGGAAGCCGAGCGTGAGGATCTGCATGCGCTGATGGCGCAGATCGAATCGGAAATCCAGCTGGAAACTGCCACCCAGGACGCGAGCATCGCCGACGGCGTGAACCTGGCGGTCGAGCGCTTCGAAGTCGAACACCCGGCGATCGCCGGCACCCTGCGCAATATCATGAATACGCTGGGCAGCATGGGCATCTGACGCCCCGCCGCACAAAAAAGCCCTGCCAGCGATGGCAGGGCTTTTT
>NZ_WBRZ01000376.1:0-4043 GCF_008923895.1 Pseudomonas sp. GXM4 | reverse complement strand
TAGATGCGCTGGCCCCATCGCTGGCAAGCCAGCTCCCACAGGTTTTCGATCGAATTCGGACATTGCCAGATTTCCGTTCACGCAGCGCCTTACCACCGCTGCACCCTGCTCTGAACGGCCTTACCCGGCTCCCTCGGCTCGGGTGAATTTGCAGGCGCCTTCGGGCGCCTTTTTTTGTCCGTTCAGATCAGCGGCCAGTCCTGCAAAACCCGATAGCGACCCTTGTGCGATTCGAACAGAGCGAAGCGTTCAGCACGCAGAAAGAACTCCGGCGGCGTGCGCGCTTCCGGCTCCGGCGCGCGGTACTCCCGCGCCAGTGTCAGGTGCGGGCGGAACTCGTGGGTGGGCTCGTCAAAACCGAACGGCAGCATCGCCTGCTCCAGCGCGTAGACCAGGCGCAACAACGCGGGCGGCGCCTGTTCCGGTGCCAGCGATAGCACACCGGGGCGATGCCAGACCTGCAAACGATCCAGCGCAATGCGCAACGTTTCGCCGGGAATACGCACACTGCTCGCTGCTTCGCAGACGCCGTGAATCTGCGCCAGCGGCACCGCACCGAGAAACAGCAGGGTCAGATGAAAATTATCCGCCGGCACCGGTTTGCCGCTGCGCAGGCCCAGTTCCGCGCGCCACTGGGCGATTGCCTTGCGCTGCGCCGGCGGGCAATCCAAAGCGAAAAACAGCCGTTTCGACGGTTCCTGCCTGCGCACTTCATCCATCATCGCCCTGCCCCCATATCGTCATGATCGCGCCGATTCTACACAGCCTGTTCTGACGACTCGCGACAGGAAGCTATAGTTCAAGGATTGCCATCAACCGGAGGCTGCCATGCGCGAGATCCTCAGCAAAGAACCCTGGTGGGCCCGGCCACCACATCCCGGACAGGACGAAAGCGAACTGGAATGGGGCTGGCTGGTGCATTACAGCGAAGGCGAACCGCGCTTCGAATTCGTTCGCGAAAGGCCCAGCGACGAGCAGATTCGCAACCGCAAAAGTTGCCGGGTCACCCCCTCGGCCGAGTGAATAGACCCTGTGAGCACTAATCCTGTGGGAGCGAGCCTGCTCGCGAAAGCGGTGTGTCAGATAAAGAAATGTTACTGATACGACGCTTTCGCGAACAGGCTCGCTCCCACAGGGTCATGCATTGATCAGTGGGGTTGGGTGTCGCCGGCGGCGGTGTCGATGCTGACAACCACTGACATCCCCGGCCGCAAGCGTTCTTCTTCCTGCTGATCGGCATCGATGGTGATGCGCACCGGCACGCGCTGGGCGATCTTGACGAAGTTGCCGGTGGCGTTGTCGGCCTGCAGCAAGGCAAATTCCGAGCCGGTGCCCGGCGAAATATGCTGCACGTGGCCGGTGAATCTGCGGTGGTTCAAGGCGTCGACGGTGAAGCGTACCGGTTGCCCGACGCGCACGTTGGCCATCTGGGTTTCCTTCATGTTGGCGATCACCCACTTCTGGTCCGGGACCAACGCCATCAGCTGCGCGCCGGAGTTGACGTAGGCGCCGAGGCGCACGCCGATCTGCCCGAGCTGACCGTCGCGCGGGGCGACAATTCGCGTGTTCGACAGATCGATCCGCGCCAGTTGCACCGCCGCTTCGGCACTGGCCACGGCGGCTTCCAGCGAGCCGCGATTGACTATCACCGTTTGCAGATCCTGCCGGGCGATTTCCAGATTGGCCTTGGCCTGCGCCACAGAAGCCGTGCTTTGCGCGTTGGCAGCGAGGGTCACGTCAAATTCGCGCTTGGACACCGAGCCGTCGCGCACCAGCTCCTGATTACGCCGCAGATCGGCCTCGCTCTTGCGCAACTGCGCCTGGCTGTCGGCGAGCACCGCCTGACGCAATTTGATCGTTGCTTCGGCGCTGTTGCGCTCCTGCACGACGTTGGCCAGTCCGGCCTTCTGCACTGCCAGTTGTGCCAGGGACTGGTCGAGGCGCTGCTGATAAATGCGGTCGTCCAGACGCACCAGCAGGTCCCCGGCCTTGACGTATTGGAAGTCCTGCACCGGCACTTCGAACACATAGCCGCTTAGCTGCGGGCCGATGATCGTCACCTGCCCGCGAATCAAGGCGTTTTCGGTGGTTTCGACCGCACTGCTGAACGGCGGCAGTTGCCAGGCATACAACACGATCAACACGCCGACGATGGCGATTGCGGCAAAGCCCAGCGAAGAAATGATCCGCACCCGCAGCGAACGCGGCGCAGTGTTGGGTGATGACGGCGGCGCCTCCCCTTCAGGTGTGGCGGCGATGGCGTTGGTGGTTGTGGTGGTCGGTTCGGTCATGAAGAAGTGGCACCGCTGGGTGGTACGGAAGGTGTCGGCTCAATGGCTTTGGTGGTGCTCATCAGCCACAACGCGCGAATCGAAAGCCAGATCATGGTCAGGACGGCAATGACCGCGATCAGCATGAAGACATCGTTATAGGCCAGCACGTTCGCTTCGCGTGTCGCCGCATTGGCGAGGCTGCGAATGCCGGCCAGATTGCGCAGGCTCGGGTCCGCCAGCAAACCGCCGAAGGCCGAGCCGCCGCTCTGCACCCGCGCGGCCACCAACGGGTCGGACATCACCAGATGATCGACGATGTGGCTGGAATGGTACTTCTCCCGCACGATCTGAAAAGTGCCGAGCAACGCCGCGCCGAGCAGTCCGCCGAGGTTATTGCAGATCCCGAACAGCACGGAAAAACTCACCAGGTTGCGCGGATTGGTCAGCACGTTGCGCGTGCCGAAGACCATGGTCGGGCCGAGAAAAAACGTGCTGCCGAATGCCAGCAGGAACTGGCTGAAATACATGTTGGCGGGACGGGTGAGGTTATTCGAGAAGCTGTCCATCACCGAACCGGTGGCCATCAGCGCCAAGGAAATGATCAACGGCATCAGCAAATGTTTGGGGTCGATGGTCAACGCGCTGGTGGCAAGCCCGGCGATGCTGCCGATCAGCATCACCACATACAGACTGTGCAACTGCTCATAGCCCATGTTGAGGTTCTGCATGAACCCCACGGCGCCGGTGGATTGCTCCGAGGTGACCATGCGGATCAGAGTCACCGCCAGCGCTAGGCGGATCATCGTTCCGCTGCCCAGCCAGCGGGTCATCAACATCGGGTTGCTGCGGTTGTGCTCGATGGCCAGGCCCATGATGATCAGCGCGATCGAACAGGCCAGCGCCACGCCGATCCAGTCTGCCTCCAGCCACCAGTCGATCCGCCCCAGCGACAGCACCGCGCACAACAAAGCTACACCCGTGGCGAGGATGGCGAAGGTCAGGAAATCGAGTTTTTCAAAGGTTTTGAAGCGGTCACCGGGCGGTAATTTCAGTAGCAAGACACAGCCGAGTGACAGCAGGGCCATGCCCAATTCGAACAGGTACAAACCGCGCCATTCGGCGATCTGCAACAGGTCTTCGGAAAACAGCCGCGCCAGCGGTAACGCCAATTGCGACGTGCCGAGGCCGAGCACCAACGCTTTGAGCCGCCACTTCGCCGGGAACGCCTGGACCATGTAATACAGACCCAGCGAGCTCAGCGCAGCACCAACCATGCCGTGGGCAGCCCGCACCGCCACTGCCGAGTTCAAATCGTTGACGAACAAATGGCCGAAGGTCACTAGGGCATACAGCACCAGAAACACCTCGGTGAATGCGCGCAAACCGAACTGCTGGCGAAACTTCACCAACAGCAAGTTCATCGACACGTTGGTCATCACGTAGGCCGCCGGCAGCCAGGCCATCTCCGCCGTGGTCGCGCCGAGCGAGCCTTGCAGGTAAGGCAGGTTGGCAACCACCAACGAGTTGCCCAACCCACCAGTCACCGCCACCAGCACGCCAACCGCCGCATAAGCCAAGCGCTTGGGCGTGGAGTGCAACGGGGTCGATGGGGAACCGGGCAGGCTGGGCTTTTCGTGGGGTTGCCAGTTGCGCGGGGCGTATTTATCCATGGATCGGCCTGGTGCTGGGGGTAGAGGAAGTTTGCCGCAATTTGACGGGCAATACACGACTCGACGGACACCAAGGAACCCGGTGGGAGCGAGCCTGCTC
>NZ_WBRZ01000375.1:0-4092 GCF_008923895.1 Pseudomonas sp. GXM4 | reverse complement strand
CTGGCTTCATCGCTAGCAAGCCAGCTCCCACAGGGGGCATGTGTACAACTGAAAGTCAGGACGGGATGGTCAGGCCACGAATGACCGCCGGGCGCGCGAGAAACCGCTCCAGCACCCGGGTGACATTGGGGAAATTCTGAATCCCGACCAGATCCCCGGCCTCATAGAAGCCAAGCAGATTGCGCACCCACGGGAACGTGGCGATATCGGCGATGGTGTAACGCTCGCCCATGATCCAGTCGCGACCCTCGAGGCGGGTGTTGAGCACGTTCAGCAGGCGTTTGCTCTCTTCGACATAACGATCACGCGGGCGCTTGTCCTCGTAATCCTTGCCGGCAAATTTGTTGAAGAAACCGAGCTGGCCGAACATCGGGCCGATGCCGCCCATCTGCCACATCAGCCATTGGATGGTCTCGTAGCGCAGCGCGCCTTCCTGAGCGAGCAACTGGCCGCTCTTGTCGGCCAGATAAATCAGGATCGCGCCGGATTCGAACAGCGGCAGCGGTTTATCTTCCGGGCCATGCGGGTCGAGGATCGCCGGGATCTTGTTGTTCGGATTCAGCGAAAGAAACTCTGCCGAAGTCTGGTCGTTGGTGTCGAAACCGACGCGGTGCGGCTCGTACGGCAGGCCGATCTCTTCGAGCATGATCGACACTTTGACGCCGTTGGGAGTCGGCAGGGAGTAGAGCTGAATCCAGTCCGGGAACTGCGCCGGCCATTTCTGAGTAATCGGGAATGCAGACAGATCGGTCATTGGAAGCATCCAGTCACAAATTGAAAACCGATCATAAAGTAGGCCTGCCGCTGCGCCTACACGAACCGTAACATCCTGTCGCTAACCTGCCTGCATGCCCGCAAAGGTTGCCGCTAGAGTGCTGCGCACTGGCCTGGAACGAACCAAACGGCGTTACAGGACTCTGAGTTATGCCTTTCTCGCAGAGGAAGCTGTTCATGACAGGGAAACACCCGGTGCTGGGAGCCCGCGGTGCCAAGGTTTGTCAGCCTTAACCGATTTTGCTGAAGAACCCTCGAATTGATGACGAACCTGATGAGTTTCGCCAAACGCTTCAAACATCGCGCGTACGTGGCCCTGCCCTCCCTGCTGGCAGTCAGCGCGCTTTTTCTGTCTCTCGAATCCAGCGAAAGCCGCGCCCAACCGGCGGACGGCACGCAGACGCTGGTGTTCCTGCGCCACGCGGAAAAGCCCGAAGGCGGCCTCGGCCAGCTCAACTGCCAGGGCCTGAACCGCGCCATCGACCTGTCGACGCTGCTGCCGGAAAAATTCGGCAAGGCCGATTACGTATTCGCCGCCAACCCGACGCGAAACGTCGAGGAAGGCGAGCTGGACAATTCCTACAGCTACATTCGTCCGCTGATGACCATCAGCCCGGCCGCGATCAAGCTCGGCCTGCCGGTGAACATCGAGTTCTCCGCCAACGACACCAGCGATCTGGCCCGCGAGCTGCTGGACGAGAAGTACCACAACTCGACGATCTACACCGCCTGGTCTCACGGTTATCTGCCGGATCTGATCAACAAGGTCGCCGGCAACGCAGTGGGCGAGCGGCAGAAGATCACCGATGACTGGGCCGGCGATGACTTCGATTCGCTGTATGTGCTGACCCTGAAGTGGCACAACGGCAAGGCCAGTCTGCAGAGCCATATCTACAAGCAGGGGCTGGATAACGGCAAGGACACTTGCCCGACCTGAGTTTTGTATTGACTGACCCGGCCCTATCGCTGGCAAGCCAGCTCCCACAGGTATGAGGGTGTGTATGAATTACCTGTACACCCACAGTACCTGTGGGAGCGGGCTTGCCCGCGATGGGGCCAGCGATAATGCCTTCAAACCCTCTGGCTCACCCGCCCACGCAAATACTCGATCACCGCCCCCCGCTCTCCGGCAAACTCGATCCGCCCGCCCTTCTTCTCGCGCTGGAAGACATACATCGGGTCGTAATACTCACGCAGCAAACCCTCGATCCAGCCGCGATGCAGGTCCACCGCGCCGCTGCGGCCCTGCTCGGCCAGCGCCTGCTCCATCAACACCAGCATCCGCGAATGGCGCTCACCGCCGAGGCGTTTCTGTACGTTGTTGAGGCTTTCCAGCAGACGTTCGGAGAACAGCGCAAACCCGGTGTCGCCGTGGAGGGAGGCAAACTCCGCCGACAGATCGATGACGTAATCACGCAGGATCCGTTCGACGCGATGCTCGAAACGATCTTCCAGCCAGACCATCGGGTACTGCTGCATGCCCTGATACAACGTCAACGGCAAGGCGCAACTGCCGACCACACGGCTCTCGTCTTCGAGCACAAACTGCTCGATCCCGGCATCGCGTTTCTTCAGGAAGTCGATCGCCAGGCGATTCTCGAAATCGATGTTCGACGGCTGCCCGGTAGCGCGTTTGCCGAAACTGGAGCCGCGATGGTTGGCGTGGCCTTCCAGATCCACACCGTTGCGCAACTGCACCAGCACTTCGGTCTTGCCGGTGCCGGTCATGCCGCCGAGCAAAACGAAATCGCACTGCGCGATGGCCTGCTCAAGGGTGTCGATCAAAAAACTGCGCATCGCCTTGTAGCCGCCGCCGACGCGCGGATAATCGATGCCCGCCTCGTCGCGCAGCCACTGCTGGGTGATCTGCGAGCGCAGACCGCCGCGAAAACAGTACAGATAACCATCGGGATGAGCCCGGGCGAAGTCGGCCCAGGCCTGGATGCGCTCGGCCTTGACTGCGCCGGACACCATTTGATGGCCCAGCTCGATTGCCGCCTGCTGGCCATGCTGCTTGTAGCAGGTGCCGATCTTCTGCCGTTCCAGATCATTCATCAGCGGCAGATTGACCACGCCGGGGAACGCGCCTTTGTGAAACTCGACCGGCGCGCGGGCATCCATCATTGGCCGGTCGTTGAGGAAAATATCGCGGTAGTCGGTGCAGTCGCGGAGCATCAAATCACCTCGACCGCGTTCGTCTGTCGCTCAACCAGTTCGCCGATCGGCGCAAGGTTCAGACCCAGTTCGGCGGCGACGCCGAGGAACTCGTCATTGCCTTCAGGCGTGACCGCAATCAGCAGACCGCCGCTGGTCTGCGGATCGCACAGCACGCGTTTGTGCAACTCCTGCACGCGGCCAACCTTGCTCGAATAGCTGTCGAAGTTGCGCAGCGTACCGCCCGGCACGCAGCCCTGATCGAGGTAGTACTCGACGCTGTCCAGACGCGGCACGCGGTCGTAGGCGATGCGCGCGGTCAACTGGCTGCCATCGGCCATTTCCACCAGATGCCCGAGCAGGCCGAAACCGGTGACGTCAGTCATCGCGGTGACGCCGGCGAGTTTGCCGAAGCGGCTGCCAGGCTTGTTCAGGGTGCACATCCAGTCGCGGGCGACACCGACGTCGGCGGCGCGCAACTTGCCCTTCTTTTCGGCGGTGGTGAGGATGCCGATGCCCAACGGTTTGGTCAGGTACAACAGGCAACCGGCGGTAGCGGTGTCGTTGCGTTTCATGTGGCGCTTTTCCACAAGCCCGGTGACGGCGAGGCCGAAGATCGGCTCCGGCGCATCGATCGAATGCCCCCCCGCCAACGGAATGCCCGCCGCGTCGCACACCGAGCGACCGCCACGAATCACTTCCCGCGCCACTTCCGGCGCCAGCACATTCACCGGCCAGCCGAGGATCGCGATCGCCATCAACGGATCGCCGCCCATCGCATAGATATCGCTGATCGCATTGGTTGCGGCGATGCGGCCGAAGTCGAACGGGTCATCGACAATCGGCATGAAAAAATCGGTGGTCGACACCACACCGCGCTCGGCATCGATCGCATACACCGCCGCGTCATCGCGCGATGCGTTGCCGACCCAGAGTTTTGGATCAAGGTTCTGTGCGCCGCTGCCGGCGAGGATCACTTCCAGCACCTGCGGGGAAATCTTGCAGCCACAACCGGCGCCATGGCTGTATTGGGTCAGACGAATCGGCTCGCTCATGGGAGAGTCTCTGGCAATGAATGGGGCGGATTCTAGCAGAGCGCGAGCGCGCAGATTTTTGTGCTGACCGAGCGGCCCCTTCGCGAGCGGGCTCGCTCCCACATTTGTA
>NZ_WBRZ01000374.1:0-4133 GCF_008923895.1 Pseudomonas sp. GXM4 | reverse complement strand
CCTGAGTCAACAACAGCTCGCCGGGTTCCACCTCATCCAAGGGCTTTGATTCAATGAGCTGAGCCACTTTTTCATTCATCTCGCTGCCGGTGATATCCAGCTCGAATTGCAAGGAGTCATCTTGGACTTCGTCAGGGAAGAATCCGGTAATCGAAAGAAAGCGCATGTTTCAATCCTTAATTTCTAGAAGTTTTTCGTTTTGGATCCGCTGGTCCCGTTTGTTCACCCGTCAAGTGATTGAACTCGCCTAAATGAGTCGTTCCTAATTTGTCGTATTTTTCGACGGCGTTGCTTTTGTAATCCCACTCGTAAATTCGACCTTTGCGGTCTACCCAACGTGCTCGCTGCTTTCCACCACCTTGCACTGACGACTTCGATTTCACTTTGACTGCATCAGGGAATGCGGGCAGCGTTTTCGGATGGCCGTAATAAGCATGGTCACGAGCACGGCTGAGCACAACATAGGCCGGCCTGACGCCCGAATCTGCCGGATACACCAAAATAAAGTCTTTGTACTCCGGCGGATAAACCGGATTCACCAAAATTCCGTCCGCCGCTTTCGTCGGTGGATACACCCAGATATGCGGTGCCTGCGGGGCGGCCTCCAGCGCTGGAATGCCTAGGATGTCCGAGCCATCCACCGCCGGGGTCCAGAGCAGCTCGACTCCTTCACCCAGATCCGCAACGAACCGGTCGCCGCGTGCAATGAACTGCACGACATTGACCATTTCCCAATCGCGGTTCTTACCGGTGTAGAAACCGTAACCCTTGAGGCTGCCATCGGCCTGTTGCTCGACGCGCAGGCGCACGCGGGTTCGGGCTTGTTTGAGTGTGCTCAGTTGCTCATCGGTGTAGAGCGCGCTGTCGCCCAGGCTGGATGGCATCAAAAGCGCAACCAGCCCCACCAAAGACGCAGCCGCCGCAGGGGAGGCGAGCGCCGGTAGCACTTCAAAAGCCGAGCCTGCCAGGGCCAGACTGCCGAACCCGACCGGGATGGTGTTGGCGCTGATTTTCTTGAGAGGAATGCCGCCGCTTGCGTCGGCTTCGCGAGCGCCGAGCAGGATCAGCTCGCCGTAATCCTTCAGGCTGTCGGTCGGCACCATGCCGGAAGGATTGCTGTAATCGATAATCGCATCCGGCAACTTGCAGGACTTGGCGAATACACAGCCGGCACGCACGGCTTCAGGTTTTTTCGCCGCCACTTCACTGCTGCGCTCGAACGCCTCCTGCCGCGCCAGCATCGCGTCGTAAGCGTTTTGCCCGGCTTCGCGCTCGGCCAGTTCGGCGGCCGTCATATACCGCCAGGTAACGTGATGTCCGTCGCCCTCCGGCGGGTTTTGCACCCGGGGAATGTCCTTGTTCCGCGCCACTGATCGTCCCTTCGTTCATCGTCGACAGCCCCTCGAGAAGGGGCCGCACGACGTTATCGAAGCGGGGAAAGTGTGGCTGTAGGACGGGTCGCTAATGACGTGGGGATTGTTCGCTGCGTAACTGTAAGGCTAGGAATCTGTGGCGAGGGGCAAGCTCCCTCGCCACAGGGGTTATTGCAGTTGTGAATTCTTGCGACTCGCCGCCGCCGTCACCGCATAACCAATCACCGCCGCGAGGATCGAGCCGGTTAGGATGCCCATGCGATCCATGCCGGCGTAATCACTCACGCCCGGTTCGAAGGCCAGCGAGCCGACGAACAGGCTCATGGTGAAGCCTATGCCGCAGAGGATCGCGACGCCGAGGACCTGGCCCCAGTTGGCGCCTTGGGGCAGGGCGGCGATGCCGATCTTGACCGCCAGCCAGGTCAGGCCGAACACGCCGACGGTCTTGCCCAGCAGCAGGCCGATGGCGATGCCCATCGGTACGTCGTGGGTGAAGCTTTCGACGGTGACGCCGCTCAGTGACAGGCCGGCGTTGGCGAAGGCGAACAGCGGCAGGATGCCGTAGGCGACCCACGGGTGCAGCGCGTGTTCGAGGGTCAGCAGCGGCGACGACTCGGCGTTTTTCGTGCGCAGGGGAATGCAGAAAGCCAGGGTCACGCCGGCCAGTGTCGCGTGGACACCGCTCTTGAGTACGCAGACCCAGAGGATCAGGCCGATGATCATGTACGGGCCGAGCTTGACCACGCCGAGCCGGTTCATCGCCACCAGCGCGGCAATGCACGCAGCCGCCAGGCCAAGGGACAGGGTCGAGAGTTCGCCGGAATAGAAGATTGCGATGATGACGATGGCGCCGAGGTCATCGATGATCGCCAGGGTCATCAGGAACAGTTTCAGCGACACCGGCACGCGCTTGCCGAGCAGCGCCAGTACGCCGAGGGCGAAGGCAATGTCAGTGGCGGTCGGAATGGCCCAGCCACTCAGGGCCGCGGGGTTGTCGCGATTGAGGAACCAGTAGATCAGCGCCGGCACCAGCATGCCGCCGATCGCCGCTGCGCCGGGCAGGACGATTTGCGAAGGCTTGGACAATTGGCCGTCGAGCACTTCGCGTTTCACTTCCAGGCCGATCAGCAGGAAGAACATCGCCATCAGGCCGTCGTTGATCCACAGCAGCAGGGGTTTGGCGATTTTCAACGCACCGATCTGCGCCACCACAGGAGTGTCGAGCAGGCCGGTGTACAGCCACGACAGCGGTGAGTTGTTGATGATCAGCGCGAGAACGGCTGCGGCGATCAATAGCAGACCGCTGGCGGCTTCCAACTGAAAGAAACGCGTGAAAGTGCTACGCAGAGGCAAGGTCGCTCTCCATCGAATCAAGAAAAAGGTGAAACACCCTAACCCGTACCGTTAGTTGTTAAAACAAAAGTTATATTCTTTTTTGTTATATGTCGTTACAGGCTGTCTGGTACGGGCAGCACTGAGCCTAGCAGTTGCCTGACACATTGAGACTCAGCTGTATCTTTGCCGCCTGCGGGATTTTTTCTAAGCTTGCAGCAGACCTTTTTCAGAAGATCGATCTTCTGGCTGATTCAACGAGAACCGAAACCATGAGCGACAACCGACAGTGGGCCCGCGAAGCCATCCGCATCATCGAGGCGGACTTCCAGCGCAGCGCCGACACCCACCTGATCCCTTTGCCGCTGCCCGGTTTTGCCGGCATCGAGTTGTATTTCAAGGACGAATCCAGCCACCCGACCGGCAGCCTCAAGCATCGCCTGGCCCGTTCGCTGTTCCTCTACGCGCTGTGCAACGGCTGGCTGAAGCCCGGCGCGCCGGTGATCGAGGCATCCAGCGGCTCGACGGCGATTTCCGAAGCGTATTTCGCGCGCATGCTCGGTTTGCCGTTTATCGCGGTGATGCCGGCGACCACTTCGAAAGAGAAGATTGCCCAGATTGCCTTCTACGGCGGGCAGAGCCATCTGGTGCAGGATCCGACGCAGATCTACGCCGAATCCGAGCGCCTGGCCCGCGAGCATGGCGGTCACTTCATCGATCAGTTCACTTACGCTGAACGCGCCACCGACTGGCGAGCGAACAACAACATCGCCGAGTCGATCTTCCAGCAGATGCGCTACGAAAAACACCCTGAACCGACCTGGCTGATTTCCAGCCCCGGCACCGGCGGCACCACCGCGACCCTCGGCCGTTACGTGCGCTATCGCCAGCACTGCACCCGCGTGTTGTGTGCCGATGCCGAGCGTTCGGTGTTCTTCGATTTTTACCAGACCGGAGATGCCAGCCTGCGCCTGGACTGCGGCTCGCGCATAGAAGGCATTGGCCGGCCTCGGGTGGAAGCGTCGTTCCTGCCCAAGGTGATCGATGCGATGGTCAAGGTGCCGGACGCCCTGTCCCTGGCGGCCATGCATTATCTGGCGCAGCGTTTGGGGCGGCATGTCGGTGGATCGAGCGGGACCAATCTGATCGGTGCGCTGATGGCGGCGCAGCAGATGAAAGCGGCGGGGCAGTCGGGGTCGATCGTGGCGATCCTGTGCGATGGCGGCGAGCGTTATGCCGACACGTATTACGACCAGAACTGGTTGAAAGCGCAGGGTTACGAACTGGGTGAGTTGATTGCAGCGGTGGCCGCGAGTGCCGAGCGCGGAGAGGCGCTGCCGACCTCGGTGCTGCGCGCGAATATCTAAAGCCAAACGCAGACACCACCGTGGGAGCGAGCCTGCTCGCGAAGGCGGAGTTACATTCAAC
>NZ_WBRZ01000373.1:0-4138 GCF_008923895.1 Pseudomonas sp. GXM4 | reverse complement strand
ATCAGCGGCGCCTGCTGGATTACCGCACCAGACACGGCCGCTTGTTATCGAATTTCCACCCCGGAATCAGGAACTGCATCGCCACGCTGTCATCCCGCGCGCCGAGGCCCATGCCTTTGTAAAGTTCGTGGGCCTTGGCCACTTGATCCATGTCCAGCTCCACGCCCAGCCCGGGTTTTTTCGGCACCTGCACGAGACCATCGACAATTTGCAGCGGTGCCTTGGTCAGACGCTGGCCGTCCTGCCAGATCCAGTGGGTGTCGATGGCGGTGATCTCGCCGGGTGCGGCGGCGGCGACGTGGGTGAACATGGCCAGGGAAATATCGAAGTGGTTGTTGGAATGCGAGCCCCAGGTCAGGCCCCACTCGTGGCACATCTGCGCGACGCGTACCGAACCCTGCATGGTCCAGAAGTGCGGGTCGGCCAGCGGGATGTCCACTGACTGCAACTGAATCGCGTGGCCCATTTCACGCCAGTCGGTGGCGATCATGTTGGTCGCGGTTTTCAGGCCGGTGGCACGGCGGAATTCAGCCATGACTTCGCGCCCGGAATAACCGTTTTCCGCACCGCACGGGTCTTCGGCGTAGGCGAGTACGTGGTGCTGATCGCGGCACAGACGAATCGCCTCTTTCAGCGACCAGGCGCCGTTCGGATCGAGGGTGATTCGCGCTTCAGGGAAGCGCTCGGCCAGTGCTGTGACCGCTTCGATTTCGGCATCGCCGCTGAGCACGCCGCCCTTGAGTTTGAAATCCTTGAAACCGTACTTGGCGTGCGCCGCCTCGGCCAGGCGCACGACCGCTTCGGCGGTCATGGCTTTCTCGTGCCGCACACGGAACCAGTCGTTGTCGGCGTCCGGTTCGCTGCGATAGGCCAGATCGGTTTCGTGTTGATCACCAACGTAAAACAGGTAACCGAGCATCTTCACTTCGTCGCGTTGCTGACCTTCACCGAGCAGCGCCGCCACCGGCACGTCCAGATGTTGGCCGAGCAGGTCGAGGAGGGCGGCTTCCAGGCCGGTGACCGCGTGAATGGTGATGCGCAGGTCGAATGTTTGCAGGCCACGGCCGCCGGCATCGCGGTCGGCGAAGGTCTGGCGCACCTGGTTGAGGATCTTCTGGTAGGTGCCGATGGGGCTGCCGACCACCAGATTGCGTGCATCTTCCAGGGTCTGGCGAATGCGCTCGCCACCGGGCACTTCGCCGACGCCGGTGTGGCCGGCGTTGTCCTTGAGGATGACGATGTTACGGGTGAAAAACGGCCCGTGGGCGCCGCTCAGGTTGAGCAGCATGCCGTCGTGACCGGCCACCGGAATGACCTGCATGTCGGTGATGATCGGAGCTTTGGCGGTGTCATGAACAGTCATTGTTGTTTTCCTTGTCGAGACGTAGTCAGGCGTGTTTCGGCGCGGCGTCGGCCACAGCCTTTTCAGCAGCGGGTTTGGGCGTGGTGCGCGCGGCGAAGACAATGATTGCGGCGATGATCGAGGTCGCGGCCAGACCATAGAGGCCGCCCTGAATCGAGCCGGTGTGTTGCTCCAGCAGGCCGAAGGTGGTCGGCGCGACGAAGCCGCCGAGGTTGCCCACCGAGTTGATCAGCGCGATCACTGCCGCCGCGATGCGTGCATCCAGATAAGCCTGGGGAATCGGCCAGAACAGCGACGAGGCGGATTTGAAACCCAGCGCTGCAAAGCAGATCGCGACGAAGGCAAAGATCGGCCCGCCAGTGGTGGACATGAACATCCCCGCTGCGGCGATCAACAGGGCAGTGGCGACCCAAGCTTGTTGATGTTTCCACTTCGCCGACAGCGAGGCGAAGGCGTACATGCCGACGATCGACAGCAACCATGGAATCGAGTTGAACAGGCCGACCTGCACGTCGCTGAGTTCGCCCATCTTCTTGATGATGCTCGGCAGCCAGAAAGTCGCCGCGTAAATGGTCAGCTGAATGAAGAAGTAGATCAGGCAGAACAGAATGATCTGCCGGTCCTTGAGCAGTTTGCCCAGCGAAGGCCGGATCGGCGTTGCGGCTTCACGGGCCTTTTGCTCGTCGTCGATGGCGCTGACCAGCGCATCCTGTTCGGCGCGGCTCAGCCATTTGGCGTCGTGGGGTTTGGCATCCAGCCAGAACCAGACAAACACGCACAGGCACACCGAGAACATCCCCTCGATGAAGTACATCCACTGCCAGCCGTGCATGCCCAGTCCGTTGATCTGCAGGAGCAGGCCGGACAGCGGGCCGGAGATCAGCGAGGCCACGGCCGAACCGCTGAGGAAAATCGCGATCGCCTTGCCACGCTCGACGCCTGGCAGCCAACGGGTGAAGTAATAAATCACCCCGGGAAAGAACCCGGCCTCGGCGACACCGAGCAGAAAACGCAGGATATAGAAGTGGGTTTCGTTCTGGATGAACGCCATGCAGGCCGCGACTATGCCCCAGGTGAACATGATGCGGGTCAGCCAGATGCGTGCGCCGACTTTTTGCAGAAGCATGTTGGACGGCACTTCGAACAGCGCGTAACCGATAAAGAACAGCCCGGCGCCGAAGCCATAAGCGGCAGCACCAATGCCCAGATCGGTTTCCATGTGGGTGCGGACGAAGCCGATGTTCACCCGGTCAATGTAATTGACGATGAACATGATCACGAAGAGCGGCAGGACGTGGCGTTTGACTTTCGAGATGGCTGAGGCGAGCGTCGGGTCGACGCTGTCCTGCATCCCGGAGACGGAGGTTTTCACTGATGTTTCTCCCACTGATTATTTTTATGCGGGTAGGACTGGGTGCTGCGTTGTTGATAGACATCATACAACTGTGGTTTTTTGTCCTACAAGTGGGAAGCAGCGATTAAATTCTTCTGGATGCTCTCTTTCTTATGCGAAAAGTGGATTTTGTCCCGTTTCTATTGGCTTTCGCACCAATTGAGCAGGGCGTATCGTTGAATCGTGGCGACTGATGCGCGTTGGCAGGCTGCCAAGAAATACTGATTTATTGTGGTGTTGTCATACAAGTTGTTCCACCGCCAACTGCTAAAACCCATCTCGACCGTCATCGCGCAGTGCTACGATCGGCAAGCCCCGATCACCGGAACCGATCATGCAAGAAGACCTCGACGCGCCCGCGCGCAAACGCACGCACAACCTCGCTCATGACCTGGTGGAAAAGCTCACCCAGAGCATCCTGCTCGGACAACTGTCGCCCGGTGACAAGCTGCCTTCGGAGAACTCCATCGTTCAGGAGCACGGCGTCAGCCGCACGGTGGTGCGCGAGGCGATTTCCAAGTTGCAGGCCTCGGGGCTGGTGGAGACGCGCCACGGCATCGGTACCTTCGTGATCGAGCGTGCAGCGGAGCAGGGCCTGCGCCTGAACGTCGATACGGCGCTCGGCGTGCGCAGCATTCTCGAATTGCGCATGGGCCTGGAGACGCAAGCGGCGGCGCTGGCGGCGCAGCGGCGCAGTGAGCAGCAGGTGCAGCAGATGCGTCAGGCGCTGGATGACTATCAACGGCTGCTGGCCAACAACGACAGCTGCGTGGAGGCCGATCGGCGTTTCCATCTGCTGATCGCCGAGGCCACCGGCAACGCTTGTTTCAGCGAGATCATGCAGCACCTGGGCAGTGCGATGATCCCGCGCAATCGCCTGAATGCCGCCGAGCGCGGCGCGGCGGATCTGAGCAAGCTCGGCCACTTGGCCAATCTGGAACACGAGGCGATTCTGAATGCGATCAAGCGTCAGGACGCCGATGCCGCCCGTGCCGCGATGTGGCTGCACCTGACCAACAGTCGCGATCGCTTTACCGCCCAAGGCTGATGCCGCTGGTCTGATCTACTGCACGCCCTCAGCGCCCGCGCTTCCAAGTAATACGCCCCGGATAATCCGGGCCAGTATTGTGAGGTGCAGCATGGCTGATGACTCGCTTGTTCCCGGTGGCATGGCGCCCACCGACCAGACCCGCCCCGTATCCGGCACCGACGAGCCGACCCTGAGCGATCACGATGCACCGCCGGGCATGGACCCGGGGCGCGATCCCCTGAGCGATGCCGACCGCCCGGATGACTGGAAGGATCCGCCGGATGACGAGGATGTGCCGCCGGCGGATGAGCCGACGCCGTTGTCGGATGATATGCGCTGAGGTCTGGATTAT
>NZ_WBRZ01000372.1:0-4193 GCF_008923895.1 Pseudomonas sp. GXM4 | reverse complement strand
GGCCGTTACAGGCGCTAAAGAATGACTTTGGCGCGACGCAGGTCTTCAATTTTCGAAGGGCTAAGTCCCAACTCCCCCAACACCTCATCCGTATGCTGCCCCAACCCCGCGCCAACATGTCTTGGCGCCGGCAACGCCTCGGAGAATTTCAACGGACAGGCCATCTGCGCCTGCGTCGCGCCATCGCCGCGTGGTACTTGGGTCACCAGCTCCCGCGCCTGCATTTGCGGATGGCGCAACGCCTCGCTCAGACTCAGTACCGGCTCGACACAGGCATCGACCCCGGCGAACAACTCACACAGTTCTGCAAAATCATGCCGCTCGAATTCGATGCGCAACGCCTCTTTCAAGGCCTGTTGTTGCTCAGGCCTGGGCGACAACCCTTGCGCGGCCAGTTCCGGCCGGCCCAGCGCCGTGCACAATTGCTGCATGAAGGCCGGCTCAAGACTGCCCACCGACATCCAGCGCCCATCCCGGGTACGGTAATAATCGTAAAAGCTGCCGCCATTGAGCACCTGGTCTTCCCGGCCCGGTTCCGCGCCGCAGGCCAGATAGCCAGCGCCGGCCATGGCGTTCAGGCTGAACGCGCAGTCGGTCATGCTCACATCCAGATGGGTGCCCTGCCCGGTTTGCTGACGGGCAATCACCGCTGCCAGCAAGCCGATCACGCCGTGTAGCGAGCCGCCCGCCACGTCCGCCACCTGCATGCCCAGCGGCAACGGCCCGCTGTCGGCGCGCCCGGTATAGCTGGCAAGCCCGGCCAGCGCGAGATAGTTGATGTCATGCCCGGCGCGTTCCTTGTACGGCCCGGTCTGGCCGTAACCGCTGATCGACACATAAATCAGCTTTGGATTGATCGCCTTCAATGCCTCATAACCCAGGCCCAGACGCTCCATCACCCCGGGGCGAAACTGCTCGAGCACGATGTCGTATTCGCCCAGCAGTTGCTTGATGATCTCCAACGCTTCGGGCTGTTTCAGATCCAGCGCCAGACTGCGCTTGTTGCGGTTGAGGTAGGCGTGACTGGCCGAGACACCGCCATCATGCGGCGGCAGCACCCGCAGCAGATCCATACGGATTGGCGATTCGATGCGCAGCACCTCGGCGCCCATGTCCGCCAGCAGCAACGAGGCGAACGGCCCCGGCAGCAAGGTCGAGAAATCGAGAATCTTCAGTGAGGCCAGCGGTGCAGACATGGGCGAACTCCTTGGGCGATGTACTCAGCCTAGGCAGCCATCGCCGATGCGGCAATCACCGCAAATGTCAGCAGGTGTGACCGTTGCGCTCAAATCCTGGGCAAGAAAAAACCCCTGTGGCGAGGGGATTTATCCCCGTTGGGTCGCGAAGCGGCCCCTTCTCTGGAATTGGAAGAAGAGGCCCGCTGTGCTGTCCATCGGGGGTAAATCCCTCACCACAAGGGATTTTTTACAACCTCACATCGTACTGATGCGCAGTTCTTGTATTTACTTCACATTGCTCGGGGTTGGGCCTTCAGCCACACCCAGGTCGTCTTCTTCACGCTCATCGGAGATACCGCGACCGCCGGAAGCCAGCTCGGTCTGCAGTTGATCGGTGTCCAGTTCCTTGACCCACTTGGCGACGACGATGGTCGCAACAGCGTTACCGACCAGGTTGGTCAGTGCGCGGGCTTCGGACATGAAGCGGTCGATACCGAGGATCAGCGCCAGACCGGCAACCGGCAGGTGACCTACCGCCGACAGCGTTGCGGCCAGCACGATGAAGCCCGAACCGGTCACACCCGCCGCGCCTTTGGAGGACAGCAGCAGCACCAGCAGCAGGGTGATCTGGTGGGTGATGTCCATGTGCGTGTCAGTCGCCTGGGCGATGAACACGGCGGCCATGGTCAGGTAGATCGAAGTACCGTCGAGGTTGAACGAGTAACCGGTCGGGATCACCAGACCCACGACGGATTTCTTCGCGCCCAGACGCTCCATCTTGATCAGCATGCGTGGCAGTGCCGATTCCGACGAAGAGGTGCCCAGTACGATCAACAGTTCTTCACGGATATAGCGCACCAGCTTGAATACGCTGAAACCGTGAGCACGGCAGATCGCACCCAGCACCAGCACGACGAACAGGATGCAGGTGATGTAGAAGCAGATCATCAACTGGCCCAGTTGCACCAGCGAGCCGACACCGTAGGCACCGATGGTGAACGCCATGGCACCGAACGCACCCAGCGGCGCCAGTTTCATGATCATGTTGATGATGTTGAACATCACGTGGGCGAAGCGATCGATCATGTCCAGCAGCGGACGACCGTACGAACCCAGGCGATGCAGGGCGTAGCCGAAGATCACCGAGAACATCAGCACTTGCAGGATGTCACCGGTGGCGAACGCGCCGACGATGGTGTTCGGGATCACATTGAGGAGGAAACCGACAATGCTCTGGTCTTTACTGGCCGTCACGTAGGTGGCGATTTTCGAAGCGTCGAGTGTGGTGACGTCGATGTGCATGCCGGCGCCCGGCTGCACAACGTTGACCACGACCAGACCGATCAGCAGGGCAATAGTCGAAACGATTTCGAAGTACAGCAGCGCGTAGCCGCCGGTCTTGCCCACCGACTTCATGTTCTGCATGCCGGCGATGCCGCTGACAACAGTACAGAAGATGATCGGGGCGATGACCATTTTGATCAGCTTGATGAAGCCGTCACCCAGTGGCTTGAGGGCCACACCGGTCTGCGGATAGAAGTGACCAAGCAGGATGCCGATGGCGATGGCAACGATCACCTGGAAATACAGGGATTTGTACAGTGGCTGACGAGTCGTCATTGCAGGTTTCCTCAAGCGTCCAGCGGCAACATCCATCTGTCGAGCGCTGAACCTTAATTGCGAACCCTCCTGCACTGGAGGGATTTGTTGTTGGAACGGCATTTTTCCCGGTCGGAGAAATGCACGCTTCTGTCGCTTGTATCGCAAACGTCGTGCCAGATTGGTGCGAATGGCAGCAAGCCTTTTGATATCAGGGCCTGGGGGATTTTCCTGTCACCAATCAGTGACTTGAGGCATGGCGGATTTCCGCCAACTGAGCGTTCAGCGTCCTGCAATTTGGCGGAAATCCGCCTTGTTGCGTTGCCGGCCCGCCGTTACGATCGGTGCCTGAACAAGGATTGCCGCTTATGCGCGAACGCACCATCGCCAGTCATTTCGCCCGTGCCGCCCTTGGCGGTGCGCGCCGGCGCGGCCTGGATTATTCAGGCCTGTTACAGCAACTGGGGATCAGCGCGGAATTGCTCGACGAGCCCCGCGCGCGGATTGCCCCGGAGCAGTTCACCCGGCTGATTCAGGGCTTGTGGCTGGTGCTGGACGACGAATACCTGGGTTTCGGCAACGCGCCGAGCAAGCCCGGCAGCTTCGCCATGATGTGCCACGCTTCGATTCACTGCCGTAACCTGGAGAAGGCTCTGCAACGTGGCTTGTTGTTTTACAGCCTGTTCCCCGACGCCCCACGCCTGACCCTGCGTCGCGAAGACGAATGGGTGCGTTTGAGCCTGGACGACGCGCAGTTGTGGGACCCGGATCATTTTCTCAGCGAGAGTCTGTTGGTGATCTGGCACCGCCTCGGCAGTTGGCTGATCGGCCAGCGCATTCGCCTCGAGCAGGCAACCTTCAGCTATCCGCGCCCCGAGCACGGCAGCGAATACGACCTGCTGTTCCCCTGCCCGCTGACCTTTGATGCCGAGCAAAGCAGCCTGCTGTTTCACAGTCGCTACCTGGCCATGCCGCTGTTGCAGGACGAACGCACGCTCAAGCATTTTCTCGAACGCTCCCCCGCCGACCTGCTCTCACGCCCCGACGACGGCGACAGCCTGAGCAGCCGCCTGCGCCGCTTGCTCAGCCGCGACGCTGCGAGTTGGCCGGATCTGGAAGCCGTCGCCGCGCATCTGCATATCAGCCCGCAGACCTTGCGGCGGCATTTGCGTGAGGAAGGCACCAGTTTTCAGGAGCTCAAGGATCAGCTGCGGCGGGATATCGCCATCTATCATCTGGGCCGGGCGGAGCTGTCGTTGCAGCAGATTGCCGAGCAGTTGGGGTTTTCCGAACCGTCAGCGTTTCACCGGGCGTTCAAAAAGTGGACGGGGCTGACACCGGGGGCTTATCGGGCTCAGGAGTTGTGAAGTCAGACGCCTTCGAGAGCAGGCTCGCTCCCACAGGAGAAGGCGTTTC